>CAZFFA010000011.1:0-24313 GCA_964517955.1 uncultured Jutongia sp.
TCACCCTTCTTTACAACACCGCCTGGTGTTGCATCTTTAACAGAAGCAACGATGACATCACCGATATTGGCATATCTTCTAGTTGAACCACCCATAACTCTGATACAAAGAAGTTCTTTAGCACCTGTATTATCAGCTACTTTAAGTCTTGATTCCTGCTGTACCATGATTACCTCCATATTCCGCCGCTTGCGCGGTCATTCAAAAAACATACTGCCTGCTGTCGCAGACCTGCGAATCTATTACAAGATATTATTTAGCTCTTTCAATAACTTCAACAAGTCTCCATCTCTTATCTTTTGATAAAGGTCTTGTTTCCATAACTCTTACTCTGTCACCAATCTTGCATGTATTTTCTTCATCATGAGCCTTTAATTTGTAAGTTCTCTTGACGATCTTATTGTAAAGTGGATGCTTTACATTATCAACGATTGCAACAACAATTGTCTTGTCCATCTTATCGCTAACTACTTTACCTACACGAGTTTTTCTAAGATTTCTCTCCACAACAGGTTCCTCCTCTCAATGTTGTCTGCTAATTTATCACAAATCTACTGTGCTGCGAGCACTGTCTGAATTCTTGCGATATTCTTTTTAACTTCTTTAATTCTGCTTGTATTATCAAGCTGGTTTGTTGCATTCTGGAATCTTAAGTTGAAAAGTTCCTTCTTTGCAGCTACTAAATCAGCGTTTAATTCTTCTACAGATTTAGCCTTTAATTCTTCCATAAACTGTTTATTCTTCACTGCCCGCACCTCCTTCTAAATCTGCGCGAGATACGATCTTACACTTAACAGGCAACTTGTGTGTTGCAAGACGTAAAGCTTCTCTTGCTACTTCTTCGGATACACCTGAGATCTCGAACATTACACGACCAGGCTTAACTACAGCTACCCAATACTCAAGAGCACCTTTACCTTTACCCATTCGAGTTTCAGCTGGTGTCTTTGTAACTGGTTTATCAGGGAAAATCTTAATCCAAACTTTACCACCACGCTTGATGTAACGAGTCATAGCTACACGGGCTGCCTCAATCTGATTAGATTTAATCCAGCAAGGCTCCATAGCTACAATACCGAAATCACCATTTGTGATTTTATTTCCTCTGAGCGCTTTTCCTGCCATGCTGCCACGGAATTGCTTACGATGTTTAACTCTCTTTGGCATTAACATTATTTATCGCTCCCTTCCTTTTTGGTATTGTTTCTTGTTGGAAGTACTTCACCATTGTAGATCCATACCTTTACACCAACTTTTCCGTAAGTTGTATCAGCTTCTGCGAAACCATAATCGATGTCTGCACGAAGTGTCTGAAGAGGAATAGTTCCTTCACTGTAGAACTCTGTACGAGCCATATCAGCACCACCGAGACGTCCTGAACAAGAAGCTTTGATACCCTTTGCTCCAGTCTTTAAAGTTCTGCTCATTGCAGACTTCATAGCACGACGGAATGATACACGGTTTTCTAACTGCTGTGCAATATTCTCAGCAACTAACTGAGCATGCTTGTCTGGATTTTTAATATCCATAATCTTTATATCAAGAGCAACTTTTCTGTCTAATACTTTAGCTAACTCTTTCTTTAAATTCTCTATTTCAGCTCCACCTTTACCAATTACGAAACCAGGCTTAGCTGTGTGAATTATAACTCTAACCTTATCTGTAGGTCTTTCGATTTCAATCTTTGAGATACCAGCGCTGTAAAGCTTCTTCTTTACGAACTCTCTGATCTTGTAATCTTCTACAAGAAAATCTGCAAAGTTTTCTTCTGCATACCAATTTGAATCCCAATCATTGATAACGCCGACTCTTAAACCATGAGGATTAACTTTCTGTCCCATTTTAATCTCCTTTCATAGACCAATAGTTACTAACGTTCGTTGAGAATAACTGTAATGTGGCTCATTCTCTTCTCAATACGGTAAGCTCTACCCTGAGCTCTTGGTCTGATTCTCTTCATTGTCGGTCCTTTATTTGCGAAACACTCTTCAATATATAAATCTGCTGGATTCATACCATTGTTGTTCTCAGCATTTGCAACTGCAGACTGTAATAATTTTAAAATGATGCTTGAAGCATATCTTGGGTTGTATGTTAAAATACCGATTGCTGTCTCTACATCTTTGCCTCTGATGGCATCTAACACGTAGCAAGCCTTCTGAACTGAAACTCTTGCATAAGATAATGTTGCTGAAGGTCTAGTGTCTTTCTGGTTCTCATTTCTCTCTCTCTTTATCTGAGATCTATGTCCCTTTGCCATTGATGAAGCCTCCTTTCGATTACGTGAATGGCTACGGTGGCTTTGCGCCACACATAGCGTTTATATCAATTTATTATTTCTTCTTTTCGTCTTTACCATGACCCTTGTAAGTTCTTGTAGCTACGAACTCACCAAGTTTGTGTCCAACCATATCCTCTGTAACATATACAGGTACATGCTTTCTTCCATCATGTACAGCAAATGTTAAACCTACAAATGATGGGAAAATAGTGGAACGACGAGACCATGTCTTAATAACCTGAGTATCGCCAGATGCTACCTGAGCATCTACCTTCTTAAGAAGGCTTGCATCAGCGAAAGGTCCTTTTTTTAATGAACGTGCCATTGTATCCTCCATTCTGCCGGTACATTTCACCGGCTAATCCAATTCTCGAAACGGAAACTGACTATTTAGCCAATGCCTTACCATCTCTTCTTCTTACAATCATCTTGTTTGACTTGTTGTTCTTCTTACGTGTCTTCAAACCAAGAGCAGGTTTACCCCAAGGAGTACATGGCCCTGGACGACCAACACTAGTCTTACCTTCACCACCACCGTGTGGATGATCATTAGGGTTCATAACGGAACCACGAACTGTAGGTCTGATACCCATGTTACGCTTACGTCCGGCTTTACCGATATTAACAAGTGCATGTTCACCGTTACCGATAACACCTACTGTTGCGCGACAGATAATAGGAACCATTCTCATTTCGCCTGAAGGAAGTCTGAGTGTTGCATACTTACCTTCTTTAGCCATAAGCTGAGCACTGTTACCAGCTGAACGAACAAGCTGTCCACCCTTACCTGGGTAAAGCTCGATGTTGTGTACCTGAGTACCAACTGGGATGTTCTCAAGTGGAAGAGCGTTACCAACAGCGATTTCTGCTGTAGCACCGTTCATAACCTTCTGACCAACCTTAAGTCCTTCTGGAGCAAGGATATAAGCCTTCTCGCCATCAGCATAAGCTAAAAGAGCGATGTTTGCTGTTCTGTTTGGATCGTACTCGATGCTCTTTACTGTTGCAGGAATACCATCTTTATTTCTCTTAAAATCTATAATTCTATACTTTCTTCTAGAACCGCCACCACGATGTCTGACAGTAATCTTACCCTGTGCATTACGTCCGGCATTCTTCTTTAATGACACTGTAAGTGACTTCTCTGGGCTGTCTGTTGATAAACCAGATCTGTCAACAACTGTCATGTGTCTTCTGGAAGGTGTATATGGGTTAAATGTTTTAATTCCCATGACTTTATCTCCTTTCAATACTAATCATTATAGTAATGATCCGCCCGATAGGTTTTCCAGGCGTGTTATACGTCTTAAATCAAAGATTAAAGACCTTCAAAAATCTCGATATCTTTACTATCTTCAGCTAACTTAACGATTGCTTTCTTAGACTTAGCAGTCTTGCCTGCTGTTCTTCCACGACGACGTGTCTTACCATCTAAGTTCATTGTGTTAACCTGAGCAACCTTTGTTCCTTCAAAAAGCTTTTCAACAGCTTCTTTGATCTGGCTCTTAGTTGCTTCTGTGTGTACAGCGAAAGTGTACTTCTTTTCTTCCATACCAGCCATAGACTTTTCAGTTATGATAGGCTTCTGGATGATGTCATAATATTTTAAATCTGCCATTATGCGTACACCTCCTCAATCTTAGATACAGCACTCTTTGTAATAACTACTGTCTCATACTTTAAGATATCATATACGTTGATTGCATTAACTGCAACAGTTCTTACACCAGCAATGTTCTTAGCTGAAAGAGCAACATTGTCGTTGTCCTCGCCATCAAGTATCACTAATGCTTTGTTAACCTTTAATGCGTCAAGTACGTTAACCATCTTCTTTGTCTTGATCTCATCAAATTTAAGAGAATCTAAAACTACAAATTTATTTTCATTTACTCTTGTTGTCAAAGCAGATTTGATAGCACCAGCTTTTTCTTTCTTGTTCATCTTGAAAGAATAATCTCTTGGTGTTGGAGCGAATACGATTCCGCCGCCTGTCCACTGTGGAGCTCTGATAGAACCCTGTCTTGCATGACCAGTTCCTTTCTGTCTCCAAGGCTTTCTTCCGCCACCGCTCACTTCTGAACGAGTCTTGGCTTTCTGAGTGCCCTGACGCTTATTTGCAAGCTGTAATACAACAGCCATATGCATTAAATGCTCATTTACCTCAACAGCGAATACGTTATCATTTAAGTCCATCTTTGAAACTTCGCTGCCTTCCATATTATAAACAGATACGTTAGCCATCTGTGTGATCCTCCTTTCCAAAAGAATTATTTAGCTGCCTTAACGCTTTCTTTTAATACTACACATGCCTTCTTAGGTCCCGGAACAGCACCCTTAACTAAAATTAAGTTCTGCTCTGCATCAACCTTAACAACTTCAAGGTTCTGGATTGTTACTTTAACTGAACCTGTCTGTCCTGGCATCTTCTTACCCTTGAATACACGTCCTGGATCTGAACAAGCACCGTTTGAACCAGCATGTCTGTGGAACTTAGAACCATGTCCCATAGGTCCTCTTGAAAGACCATGTCTCTTGATAGCACCCTGGAATCCTTTACCTTTTGATGTGCCTGTAGCGTCGATCTTGTCACCTGCTTCAAAGATATCAGCCTTGATTTCCTGACCGAGTGTGTACTCTTCAGCATTTTCAAACTTAAATTCTTTCAGATATCTCTTACCAGAAACACCAGCTTTTGCAAAATGTCCCTGCAGTGGCTTGTTTACGCCATGACTTCTTTTTACTTCTTTTTTGCCTGTAGAATCTTTTGTGATAACCTTATCTTTCTTATCAACGAATCCTACCTGCACTGCACTGTAACCGTCGTTTTCTTCTGTCTTTACCTGTGTTACATAACAAGGACCAGCCTGAAGTACAGTTACTGGAGTTAAAACTCCGTTCTCATTGAAGATCTGTGTCATACCGACCTTCGTAGCTAAAATAGCTTTCTTCATAGTGAATGCACCTCCTGTTAATCTACAGCGGATTTCATAAACCTTTTAAAGTCATACTTCAAATTCACTTCTGCAAATCTGCAATGACTCAGACTCATTTTGTCTGAGGCTGTGAAATCATCCTAGATGGTCTATAGCGAATGTGCAAGTTCGTAAACCAAAAACTTTCATTCTCATGCATCGCATGAATCTATATAAACCCTAAGGACTTACTTAATTAAATAAATCTTATTTTTCCTTCATCTTAAGCACTACAGCTACACCAGATGGCATTTCCATCTTAGTAAGAGCTTCGATAGTCTTCTGAGTAGGAGCGATAACATCAATCAATCTCTTGTGAGTTCTCTGCTCGAACTGCTCTCTGGAATCTTTGTACTTATGAACAGCACGAAGAATTGTAACTACTTCCTTCTTTGTTGGAAGAGGTACAGGACCGCTAACCTGAGCTCCTGTCTTCTTTACTGTTTCGATAATCTTTCCAGCAGCATGATCGATCTGATTGTGGTCATACGCTTTGAGTGTAATTCTCATTACTTTTGTTGACATAAAAAAAGCCGCCTCCTTTTCGCACTTTTACAGACATACTGATCTGGCTTCTCGCCAAGTCTGCTAAATCCAGCGCAACAAGTGGTGACTGTACACTTATCCGGGCGTTTCCTGCGTAGGTTTACATATAAGCCGCAGAAATTCCTTTTTTCCTGTTCTTCTGTACACATAGTTATACATAAATATAATTATGCATATCAGTTCATTAGATTGTTGTACAGTGACTTGTCGCCAGTTTCCTAACATGACATTCGCTCCACGGAAAACCTGCTATTTGTCGCCAAGTAGCAGCAACCTCACGCTTCAACGCTATCAATGTCACAGCAGTAGTTATTATACATTATTTCCAAAGGAAATGCAAGTACTTTTTTCAAAAAAATCACAAAAACGTAACAGTTCAGCCATAAAGTAATAGGCAATACATATTTGAGCTTGCTCATTATATTATTGGCTATTACTTTATGGTGGAATAGCCTTTCATTTCTGAAATGAAATAAACAAAAGCTGCGTAGCAGCGGCTGACAGCGTAGCTGGCAGGTTTATGAATGTAAGAAATAAAAGGCTGAACTGTTACCAAAAATAACAAAAAAGGTACAACATCAAAACATTGTACCTTTTTCCCATCCCCAATGTCTACGATTCTGCTTTTTCTTCGTTTGACACTGCTTCTTCATATTTTTCGAGTATTATTTTTTCTATTCTGTCACGCGTTTCAGAATTGATTGGATGTGCTATATCCCTATACTCACCATCACCCATGTGACGGCTCGGCATTGCGATGAACAAGCCCTTATCCCCTTCAATCACCTTGATATCATGAACTACAAATTCACCTTCAAAAGTAATTGACACGATTGCTTTCATCTTGCCTTCCTTTGTTATCTTACGCACTCTCACATCCGTTATCTGCACATCACCGACCTCCTTCAGATATTTTGATGTGATATTCAAATAATGACATTAGCCTTACAACGCATAACGTTCATTTTTCTCAACAATAATTTTAATTTCGCCTTCAGCTCCAGTATAGTTAGTATTGGCTCTAATTGTATCTCTACTTTCTACGATACAATTTTCAATGTGTGTATTATTTCCTATATATACATCATTCAATATGATTGAGTTTTTAATAGTACAGTTATTGCCAACATATACTTTCTTGAATAAGATTGAGTTTTCCACAGCACCATTAACTATACATCCGCTTGATACAAGACTATTCTTTACACATGAGTTTACATTGTATTTAGCCGGTGGAAGATCCTCTACCTTTGAATATATATCAGGATACTGTTTAAAGAAGTAATCACGTACATCTTTTTTTAGAAAATCCATATTGGTATTATAATAGGAAGAAACTGTTGATATATTGCTCCAATATGTATTGAGTGGATATGCATAAACTCTCTTAACATTCTTATATCTGATGAGTATATCCTTTACAAGATCATGTCTTTCTTCCTCTGCTGCTTTCTCAATAAGTTCAATAAGTTGTCTGCGGCGAACAATATATATTCCCGTTGATACCTGTGAGCCGTCAGCACTTATTGGCTTCTCTTCAAAATCAATAACTCTGCCGTCTGCGTCTGTCTTGATAACACCAAATCTGCTTGGATCATCTTTACCTGCCACGTCAGCAGTTACCACCGTAAAATCAGCCTTCTTAGCTATATGATACTCAAGAACCTTGGCATAATCGAGTTTATATATTCCATCTCCGGATGCGATAACAACATATGGCTCATGACTATTTTTAAGGAAATCGAGATTCTGTGCTATTGCATCAGCAGTACCTCTGTACCAGTAACTATTCTCCGGAGTTGTAGTCGGAGTAAACACATACAGTCCTCCCTGTTTACGTCCGAAATCCCACCACTTTGAAGAGTTCAGATGTTCATTAAGGGATTTCGCATTGTACTGAGTAAACACAGCTACTTTCTGTATATGCGAGTTGCTCATGTTGCTAAGTACAAAATCTATACTTCTATATCCACCTGCGATTGGCATTGCTGCCACTGCACGTTTGTTGGACAATTCCTTCATTCTGCTGCTGTTTCCTCCAGCTAATACTATACCAATAGCTCTCATGCTCTATCACCTACCTTAATCAAAGTCTCTCCACCTGCAAGTGTATTGTTTGGATAATCACTGATATCAGTCACACCTGATATAGCTGTATTCTTTCCAATAGTTACATTGTCTGGAATAACGCTGTCTTCACCGATAGTTACAAGTCCAAATGCATATACGTCTGGTTTAACCTTATTTGGAACTTCATCACCAACACCCAGTTTGCAGTTAGCTCCTACGGTTACATTCTCAGCTATGATTGACTTGTCAACCACCGTACCTGAACCTATCGTTGTTGAACCCATAATTATGGAATCACGAACTACCGCACCTTCTTCAATAGTTACACCAGAACCTATAACTGAATTGTGAACTTCACCATAAATTTCTGACGCTTCACCAATAATAGCCTTGTCTACTACTGCGTCAGCCGCTATAAACTGAGGTGGTATCTTCTCACTCTTTGTATAAATCTTCCAAAATTCTTCATAGAGGTTAAATACAGGAATAAGGTCGATAAGTTCCATATTAGCCTTCCAATATGAACCAAGTGTTCCTACATCCTTCCAATAACCATTGTACTCATATGCAAATATACGTTTACCCTGTTCATGACAATAAGGTATAATATGTTTACCAAAGTCACAACCCGGCTCATCCTTAAGCTTAAGAAGAGCTTCTTTAAGAACCGGCCATGAGAATATGTAAATACCCATAGATGCAAGATTACTTCTAGGATGTTCAGGTTTCTCTTCAAACTCCTGGATTTTCTTATTCTCGTCTGTTATAACTACACCAAAACGGCTTGCTTCTTCCATAGGAACAGGTATTGTAGCAAGTGTTACATCTGCTTTATTTGCCTTATGGAAGTCAAGCATAACTTCGTAATCCATCTTGTATATATGGTCTCCACCAAGTATGAGAACATATTCAGGATTATAATACTCCATATATCTTAAATTCTGATAAATGGCATTGGCAGTACCTGAATACCACTCACTGCTAGTGCTCTTTTCATATGGAGGAAGAATGGAAACACCACCCACATTACGGTCAAGATCCCAAGGAATACCAATTCCTATATGTGTATTTAATCTTAACGGCTGATACTGTGTTAAAACACCAACTGTATCTACACTGGAATTAATGCAATTACTAAGTGGGAAATCAATTATTCTATACTTACCACCAAATGCCACAGCAGGCTTCGCTACCCCGGCTGTGAGTACTCCTAATCGTGAACCTTGTCCACCAGCCAATAACATGGCTATCATTTCTTTCTTAATCACGCAATCACCCCTTCATATTTATTATTATATTATGATAACATTTGATATTTAGGAAAATTACATTGTCAAAATAATGTTAATCACTAACTGTACAGGTTTACCTTTATCTGATATCATCTACCCCCGAATTTCCAGGCACTGCAATTTCACTAAATTTATTATGTTAAATCATATAATAAGTATAACATAACTCTGTACAATTGTGAATAAATTTAACTAATTTTATAACCTTTTTTTCACATTTTTAGTCATTTCGCATAAGTTGACATATTATTATCTTAAAAATCACATGCATTTTATATTTTTCTAATTGTATTCTCTTTCTTCCTATTATATTACAGAATTTATACATTATTTACATTTTTGATACATTTTCCTTTTTTGATTGTAATTTTTGTCCTATTGATTATAATAAAATTAACTAGGCTTCATTTTGTATTGAAATGCAGCCCATTTATATAATGAATAGATAGGATGGTGGCCTAATGTACCAAATTGATTTAAAAAAACCCTGTAAAGTATATTTTATAGGTATTGGCGGTATAAGCATGAGCGGCTTCGCTGAATTGCTTCATGACAACGGTTTCGATGTTTATGGCTCTGATATGAAAGAAAGCAAAATAACCGATCACCTTTCATCACTGGGTATCCATATAATATATGAACAGAAAACTGAGAATATAACTGATGATATAGACTTTGTTGTATATACAGCAGCTATACATCCGGATAATCCTGAATATGCCGCAAGTAAATCACTTGGTCTGCCTATGATGGAACGTGCCGAGATGGTTGGTCAGGTTATGAAAAATTATCCAAATGCAATAGCCGTATCAGGTACGCACGGAAAAACAACTACTACTTCCATGCTTACACATATTTTCCTTGCTGCAAAGAAAGATCCTACAATATCTGTAGGCGGTATTCTCGATGCAATACATGGTAACATACGAATTGGTCATTCTGACAATTTTATAACTGAAGCCTGTGAATATACAAACAGCTTCCTCAAATTCCACCCAACAGCCGGAATCATACTTAATGTAGATGCAGATCATCTTGATTTCTTTAAAGATATTGATGATATCAGGGCATCATTCCACAAGTTTGCCAGACTTCTCCCTGAAAACGGCTTACTTGTAATCAATTCTGACATAGACAAAAAAGAAGAAATATTATCTGATCTTGTCTGCAAAGTCATTACATTCGGACTTAATTCTTCATCAGATTATTCGGCTGACGACATTGCTTTCGACGATCATGGCCATGGAAGCTTCACTCTTGTCCGTTATGGAAAAAAGACAGATATACGTGTACAGCTTAAGGTAATTGGTAAACATAATATTGCCAATGCTCTTTCTGCCATAGCCCTTTCAGAATATTATGAAATACCAACAGATGCTATTCTTGAGGGACTTGCTGCATTCCATGGAACAGAAAGACGTTTTGAACTTAAAGGTTCATTCAATGGTGTAACTGTCGTTGACGATTATGCACATCATCCAACTGAAATCGAAGCAACACTCACAGCCGCTGCAAAATATCCACACAATCACCTCTGGTGCGTTTTCCAGCCTCACACATACAGCAGAACAAGAGCACTTCTTCCGGAATTTGCCAAAGCACTTTCCCACGCAGAAAATGTTGTCCTTGCTGATATATATGCTGCAAGAGAAAAAGACCCTGGTGATATATCATCACGTACATTACAGGCTGAACTTAAGAAACTGGGATGCAATGCCCACTATTTCCCAAGTTTTGACGAGATTGAAAAATTTTTATCAGAAAAATGTATCGACGGTGATTTGTTAATAACTATGGGTGCCGGAGACGTTGTAAACATTGGAGAGGACCTCGTTTCCAAATAGTTATCCACATTATCCACAATTTGATTGTTGATAATTCTTTACAATCAGTTGTGGATATTTTTTGTCGTTTAATGTCGATATTATGCACATTTGAGCCACTTTTTTTACTTTATCCACATTATCCACATTTTCCACAGTAATTTTATGCACAATGCAGATAACTTCCGGACATCTTGCAACATTTTTTATCTATGATAAAATGAAAACAAATCGTATAATCGTTACTCACAGTAACACTTAATATAGAAACGGGGAATACTATGGATTATATTTTATCATGTTGCAGCCACATTCCTGCCGTAACATCAATAGCAAATATTTTTATTGATAAGTATATGCTCAGTGCCAATGGAAGCTATGTTAAAGTATATCTTTATTTTTCAAGATGTATCCAGGCCGGATACAGGGATATATCTGTTGCAGGTGTAGCAGATAAGATGGAAATCACTGAAAAAGATGTTCTAAGGGCACTTCAGTACTGGGAAAAACAGCATCTTATGATTCTCTCATATGATGAATACTCTGAACTTAAGGGCGTAGATCTTATCATGCCTGATGATTTTTCCGTACCTGATAGTAATATTACTTCTGTTTCAGATTCATCATCAGCATCTAACACAGCTACATCACGTCAGACCTCTTATACAGATAATGACACCACAGCAACGCTTGAATCATCCGACAACGCTGCCGCCGATTCCAGTACACAGAATACAGCTTCAAACAATGTTGATATTTCTGTTCCGGGTGATACACTTGAAATGCTTGCCGGCAATGAAAATTACACATGGACATGCCACGTTATAGAAAGCTATCTTAACAGACCGCTTAAATCAAGCGAGGTACAGCTTATATCATATCTCTATGGAGTGCTTGGCTTTTCATCAGATCTTCTTATCTATCTGTATGATTACTGTATTTCTCTTGGTAAAACAAGTGTCAATTACATACAGGCAGTAGCTTTTTCATGGAACGATGAACATATAAAAACACCTGAAGAGGCAAAGATGAAAACTACAAGCTACAATTCAGTATATACTGCCATCTCCAAATCTTTTGGTCTTGGCCGCCCTCTTGCAATGATTGAAAAAAAATATGTTGACCGCTGGCAGAATGACTGGAATATGGATTTAAGCGTCATAATAGACGCATGCAACAGAACAATGCTTAAAATTCATAAAGCTGACTTTAAATATACTGAAGGAATCCTTGACAACTGGCATAAAGCTGATATTCATACACTGCAGGGTGTCGAAGAAGCAGATAAGATTTATGCTGAACGTCAGGCTGATAAAAAAGCTCAGAAAGCTTCATCAAAGACTGTCAATAACCATTCAGGCAATTACAATAAAAATCAATTTAAGTCTTTTCAGCAGCGTGGAGCATCACAGTCTGAAGTTGATGAGCTTGAAAAGCGACTTCTAAGACACTAGCTTGATAAAGTTACAGAACTAATATCAATACCATTTTGCTCTTTAATATTTATAGACGAACAATCAATATTTTCAACTGGAGGATCAGATGAGTATATCTAATACGCAGTATCAAAGCATAATGTTTGAATATGATCAGATACGCATGAAAAACCAACGGATACTTGATAACCGGTATGAAGAGTTATGTATAAAAATTCCTGAACTCAAAAAGGTTCAGGATCAGATAATAGCTCTGTCTACTGCACAGGCACGATATGAACTTCTTCATGAAGAAGACGCAGGTAAATCTTCTGCTGATTATGCAGCCAAAAAAAGAGCTCTTATAGAGCAGAAAAAACGTCTTCTTGTAGAAAACGGTTATCCGGCAGACTATCTTCTTGCAATATATAACTGTCCTGACTGTAAAGACACCGGATATATTGGGAATAAACCATGCCATTGCCTTAAACAATATGAAATCCGTTCTTTATATAGAAGTTCCAATCTTATCGATGTACTTAACACTGAAAATTTTGATACTTTTAATGCGGATTATTATGACGATAAGAAAATCAATGACAATCTTTCAATATCGGCAAAGGAAAATATACTTAGAGTACGGAAAGTCTGTCTTGATTTTGTAGATAATTTTGACAAGGTATATGACAACCTTATATTTTATGGTCCAACAGGTGTAGGTAAAACATTTTTGACACATTGTATTGCTAAAAAACTTTTAGACACGTCACATACTGTAGTTTACTTGACTTCTTTGCAACTTTTTGATATTTTAGAGAAAAACAAGTTTAATAAATATGATGTTTCAACATCGAATGAACAAATTTCTTACATTCTAAATTGTGATCTATTTATAATTGATGATCTTGGCACAGAATTAGTTAATAGTTTTACAGCTTCTCAGTTGTATTATTTTATAGAAGAGCGACATCTTAAACAGAAGTCAACCATTATATCAACTAATCTTTCATTCCAAGAACTTCGTGACAGATACAGTGAGCGTATCTTTTCACGTTTTACAGGATATTATAACTTCTATATGATTATAGGTGATGATATCCGTATCAAAAAAGCCATCTCTTAAACAAGACTCAATCAAAGAGTCTCATCCAAATATACTATGGAGGATATTTTAAAATGAAACGACATGACAAATTAGCAGAAACAATTCCTGTAGGTACTCTGGGCATACTTGCGCTCGAAAGCAGCCGCGATATGGGTAAGAGAGTCAATGATTACATCGTTGACTGGAGAGCAGAACGTGCGGCAGAACATGCGGCAGCTTCTTCATTTGCAGGATACAACAGAGATTCTTATATCATCGATTCATCCTGCCCAAGATTTGGTTCAGGTGAAGCTAAGGGTCTTATCAAGGAATCAGTCAGAGGTGATGACCTTTATCTTCTCGTTGATGTCTGCAACTACAGCCTTACTTATAAGGTATGCGGTCAGGTTAATCATATGTCTCCTGACGATCATTATCAGGATCTTAAGCGTATAATCGCCGCTGTAGGTGGTAAAGCAAGACGTATAACTGTCATTATGCCTTTCCTTTATGAAAGCCGTCAGCACAGAAGAAGTACCCGTGAATCACTAGACTGTGCACTTGCACTTCAGGAGCTTACACAGATGGGTGTTGAGAGTATTATAACATTTGATGCACATGATCCTCGTGTACAGAATGCTATACCTCTTAAGAGTTTTGAAACAGTTCAACCAACATATCAGTTTATCAAAGCTCTTCTTAAAAATGTACCGGATCTTGAAGTTGACACAGATCACCTTATGGTTATAAGTCCTGATGAAGGTGCTATGGGACGTGCTGTTTACTATGCCAACGTTCTTGGTATCGATGTCGGAATGTTCTATAAACGTCGTGACTACAGCAAGATTGTTGATGGACGTAACCCAATCATTGCTCATGAATTCCTTGGTTCAGATCTTGAAGGTAAAGATGTTATCATCATCGATGATATGATTTCATCCGGTGAAAGCATGATCGATGTTGCTACAGAGTTAAAACGACGCAAAGCAAGAAGAATTTTTGTTGCTGCTACATTTGGTCTTTTCACAAACGGAATGGCAAAATTTGATGAAGCTCACGAAAAGGGACTTATTGACCTTGTACTTACAACAAACCTTGTATACCAGCCGGAAGAAGTTCTTTCACGCGATTACTATATCAGTGTAGACATGAGCAAATATGTTGCTCTTCTTATCGACACACTTAATCATGATCAGTCAATCAGTGACCTTCTCAACCCAACAGAGCGTATACAGAATGTTCTTAAGAAATACGGCAAAAGATAATTAGATAATTCTATATAAACACGCCACATTCAAAGAGTGTGGCGTGTAATACGTTAATAAAATGAGAAGGGGACGATTACAAAATGAAAAAGACCAGAAAGTCATTGAAACTATTCATGTCATTTGTCACAATGTTTATACTTGGTTCATGCTTTAGCCCAAACTCAGCCGAAGCAAAACCCGGTGATGACTATTGTGCTGACAAAGCTATTTCTTATGCCGATTCATGCTTCAGGAAAAAGGGTGATACATACGTAAAAGTACCTAATTCAAAATATGGAGATGACCTATGTGCCGGTTATGTATCACAATGTCTGCGTGAGGGAGGCATGGAAACTGACTCAAAATGGTACTGGAAAAGCAGAACAAACACCTCTGAATCATGGCGTCTTTGTTCATCACTTTATTCATATATGAGAGACTGTGGCTACAATATAAACTATTCTCCCTCAGCATCAGATGTAAAACCGGGAGATGTTGTATTTTACTATAGAGAAGGACGTTGGGGACATGTCGCAATATGTACCGGCAAAACCTCTAAGGGAGTGCCTTATGTCAACGCATACAACAACCCACATTACCACTATACAAACTGGACTATGGGCTATAAAACATGTGTAGTATCTATGGAAACACGTACTTCTGCTCCAAAGATCACTGAGCAGATAACAAAATCAGGAAAATCAATAACTATGACTTCTTCCACAAAAGATTCAACCATATACTATACAACCAATGGAAAAGTGCCTACAACTTCTTCAACAAAATACAAAAAAAGCTTTAATATCAAAAAGAACTGCACCATAAAAGCTTTTGCAATTAATAAGAAATATCCGTCAAGTAAAGTAACATCCATGTCTATAGATGTAGACAAGTCAATCAATAATGGTACATATTATATATGTGCAGCAGAAAAGAACACCCTTGCCCTGGGAATAAATGATTCATCAAAAGATAAGCTTGCCAAAGTCAATCTTATGCCTGCATCAAGTCAGGAATATAATCGTAAATTCAAGGTTAAGTATCTTGGCAAAGGCAAATATACTTTTACTGCACTTCATTCAGGCATGAATCTTTCGGAAGTATATGTTGATACACCATCTTCCAATAAAACAGCTTCTGCAAAGGCAGCCGATATAGAACAGACACGTACTGCCTCCGGTGCAGCTACATCAACTGACAAAACTTTATCAACTACGAATCCATCAACATCTGATGCGATTTCAACCGGTGCTGCAGTAATAGCTCCAACTGAAGTTTCCACATCATCAGTTGTTGAGATTGAACCAAACTCTTCATCCAATAAAAAAAGCCTGATTTGTCAGACTGATGATAATAATGCATATAATAAATGGCAGGTTCAGCTTGCAGATACCAACAAATTCTATCTTAAAAATTCTGATACCAATAATTATCTTTCAATACTTACATCATTGAAAAATGGTGCATCAGCCAATGTATCAGGTTCTAAGAAAAAAAATGGTCAGATATGGAGCTTATCTAAAGCAAGCACATCCAAGATGAAGATAACTCTTTATCAATATCCAAAGACCATCAAATCAGGCAACAGCAAAATATCACTTAGCGGATTCATATCATCTAACTATGATATTCTCTCCGTTAAAATAAGTATAGTAAATAGTTCAACAAACAAAACTGTATGCTCAACTTCATCCAAAAGCAATTCCAGGAAAGTCTATCTATACGCACTTGGTCAAAAGCTCAACATTAAAAATTTGTCATCAGGCAAATATAAGTTAAAAATCAATGCCTGCGATGCAAGCAAACAGACAAAAACAATTATTGATAAACAGTTCTCAATAAAATAACCATATATTAAAAAACGTATAAAATGAATATATAAATATAATTATTCCTTTGCATTTTATATTTAATTTATAATTACATGCTCATTTTTATAATTACTTTATAAACCGTACAAACTTAATACACAATTTAATTATATTATATATCCATAAGGTTAAGGAAGTGATTGAAATAAAAACATCACTTTATTAAATAAGACAATTGACTAATGTTTGATATAGATTCTTTTTCATTTTTTTCATTTGGACCTGTGGTAGCTCCCTCTGCCGCAGGTCAACTCCTTTTTATCATGGCCATATGGCCTTTTTTTATGAAATTTTATGGGATAAGGGATTTCCCGTATAGTAAATTTCCTATAACTGTTCATCATCTGATGTTATTATTCTTCCACATATCACCGTAAGATTTCCGTTACGGCATCTTATCTCATCTATCAATTCTTTTTCCTGTTTTTTATCCTTCATCTCTATAGCATAAGTAAGCTGATACATACTACCCATATTTGTTGTTTTAACAGATTCAACCTGACATGAACTAAGATATTTTTCAAAAATATCATCAAATACAGTTGTATATTCTATATCCTCATATGTTGTTATTTTAAGCATCCTTTTATCAGCTTCACAATTTTTTACAGGTATACGGTATATTATGATCATAACCACACCTATAAAAAGTGTTATAAAAGCTGCATATGTAATGTATCCCATGCCTGTTGCAAGACCAACAACCATTGCATAAAGTATACTTCCAATCTCGCGGCTTGTACCAGGCAGTGAACGATACCTTACAAGACTGAATGCACCAACTATTGCCACCCCTGTGCCGAGATTGCCATTAACAAGCATTATAACTGTCTGAACCATCGCGGGAAGTATTACAAGTGTTGCAAGAAAGCTCTTTGTTCCCTTTCCTGTCTGTGCATAACAAAATGCTATTATCAGGCCAAATATAAGTGATACAACCATACATGTAACTCCATCATTTATCGTCATTCTGCTCACTGTATTGTTAAATATATTGCTAAACATTTTTCTCTCCTTTTACTGTCTTTAATCTGATTATAAAACTATATTATGATACATCGGCAGATGTGGCAATGTGTCTTCAGCTTTATAATCTTCAACTATAATCTATAAAAATCTAAAATCCATATTCTGCCAGAATTTATATCAAATAGCTTTATTTGACATATTATGTATATACTTTGGCAGCAATTCATTCTTATAGACTGCTCCATACTTTGAAAATGATATAGGATATATATCATACTTTTCCAATAATTTAATAAGCCAGAACGGATATGCTCCTGCAACTTTTATCTCCATAAGAACCTCTCCATCAGGCAAAAGATTTTCCCCATAATCACCTGACATAAGATCAATATCCTCATCTCTGCTCCTTATATTGAAATCAAATGTAATGCGAAAATCCGGATTTTCTATGCCATACATGGCAATCCTGTCATATGCCAGATAAGCACTTGGAACTGGCTTATACATCTTAAGAAAGTAGTCAAGCTCTCTTGATATCTGATCTTTTCTTTCCCCCATATCACATTTTTCTATACAATCATATGCCTCTGTCAAAGGAAGGGCTCTTCTCCGCTTATAAACAATTCCTTTGTATTTTTTCTTCAACTCCAGAAATACAGTGCTGTCAGGTGTCGGAATCCCATAGCTTCTAAGCCGTATCTTTTCTTTGTATATTGGCTTTTCTATAGAACGACTGATAAGTTTATAATCAACTGTATCATAATATATATTGCATATGGTACTAAGACCATATTCATCAATCTTCATAAAATCATCAATATCTTCTTTAAAACTCTCATACCGTTCTTTAGTAAGCATATATTTCTTTTCATATCTTTTAAATACGGTATTGAAATTAGTCATAAAACTCCTCATTTCTATAAATATTTTTTAAAATTGCCATTCACACTATATTTATACAGTTCACACTTATATACCATTTCAGCCATAAACCAAGATATAATATATTTGTAAACATGATGCATGAGTCAAAATACCTTTTGACATCAACATCATAAAATGAAACAAAATCTAACAAAAGAAAGGAGTATCTATTATGAAAAATAAAAATACTCAGATTTTAAAACGTATCGCAATGTTAATAACTGTATGTGCACTTGTAATAACATCTGTACTTACACCTATGTCTGCCAGCGCAGCCGCAAAGAAACCTAAAGCTTTAAACAAATACGTTATGGCAAAAGGCGAAAAATGGACTTTCACCATATATGACACTGCTGCAAAGGCAAAAATCACTTATAAAACAAGCAACAAAAAGGTTGCAACCGTTAATAAAAAAGGGCTTATAACAGCTAAGAAAAAAGGCAGTGCAAACGTTACAGCTACTATCAAGCAGGGTAAGAAAACATATCAGGCTAAAATTAAGATTACTGTAAAAACTAAACTCACACCGTATGAAGGTGTAGCCCGTGGCAATGCAGAACTTATATTTATATATAACTACTGCTATAATCTTGCTAAAACAAACGGTTGGCTCGATAATCAGGATGCAGTTGATTATCTGAATGCATGTTATGATGTTGTTGAAGCATCTGATCTTATCACACAAAACCCTGATGATTACAGCAATGAAGATATCGTTGCTGAACTGGAGGCTATTATCGCAATGACCAGCACAATGGAAGATCTTATTCCTGTTCTTGCACAGCCATATTCATAAAGTTTTCATTACAATAAAATATTTATTACAAATAAATGGCTTATGTAAAATATTTTTTACATAAGCCATTATATACTAATTCGATTTAATTTGGGACATATAGATGCAATCTTAAGGTTATTTTAAGAAACGATAGAATTATATTGTTTCCATTATCCAATAAATTTCACAATAAAATTGAACCATTCACATATACTTTTTCTGTAATGATATGGCACCTGTATCTTAGTAGGAAAGGATTTCATATCCATCTTCTGTCACAAGCACCTGTACCTCGTACTGTGCAGATGGCTTGCCATCCTCCGTATATACAGACCAGTCATCTTCTTCGTCTGTATATATCTCCTGACCACCCATATTGATCATAGGCTCTATAGTAAATACCATACCGGGAACCATAAGCATTTCCTCACCACGTTTTGACACGTAGCTTACCCATGGTTCTTCGTGGAACTCAAGACCGCAGCCATGACCACCGATTTCTCTTACTACAGTATAGCCATTCTCTGTAGCAAAGTTATGTATAGCTTCGCCCATATCGCCAAGAAATCCCCAAGGTTTAACCTGTTCAAGACCAATCTCAATACTCTTCTTAGTAACTTCAACAAGTCTTTTCTTTTCCTCGGAAACTTCACCGATACAAAACATTCTTGAAGAATCAGAATAGTAGCCATTGTAAATAGTTGATACATCTACGTTGATGATATCGCCTTCTTTAAGAATAACATCTTCTGAAGGTATTCCATGGCAAACCTGCTCATTGATGGATGTGCAAACACTCTTTGGAAATCCTTCGTAGTTAAGTGGTGCCGGTATTCCGCCTCTTGATGTAGTTTCATCATATACCCACTTATCAATCTCTTCTGTACTTATCCCTGCCTTGATATGCTCTGCTACATAATCAAGCACAGCGATATTTATCTTGGCACTTTCACGTATTCCCTGAATCTGTTCTTCATTTTTTATAATCTTATGAGATGGCACTAATGCACCCTCTCTTCTGAAGCTTTCAAGCTTCTCATCAAAGTTCATGTGACACTGTTTATACTTTCTTCCACTGCCACACCAGCACTTATCATTTCTACCTAGTTTTATCATAGGAGACCTCATTTCTAAACTTTTTATCGCAGAGAAACGACGCAAATATCGTATTTACGCCGCCTCCTTAGATAGCACTTTATATATTACAGTTTCTCAACACCAAGTGTAACCTTCTCACCATTGATATTCCACTCTTTGGTAAATCCGGCTGCTGCATCATATGAAACTTCATTGGCAAGAACTTCTGACTTGATTTCAGCTTCATTGTTCTGAACAACCTCTTTAACTTTGTCATTGCCTTCCATACTTACACGGATATGATCCATAACTTCAAATCCGGCATCTTTACGCATAGTCTGAATCTTGCTGATTACTTCACGAACAAAACCTTCTTCAAGAAGTTCAGGTGTAAGATTTGTATCAAGAACCACTGTTATGCCATGATCTGAATCTGATATATATCCATCCATCTGAGCTGCTTCAATAAGAAGATCATCTTTTTCAAGAGCTTCCTCGTTACCATCTACTGTAATTGTAAGAGTACCTTTCTCATTTAATTCAGCCATTGCTTTCTGACCATCAAGACCTGCAAGAATTTCCTTAACAGCCCCGATATTTTTACCAAAACGGCGTCCAAGAGTCTTAAGCTGTGGTTTGAAGCTGTATGTTGTAAGTTTACTTACATCATCTGTAAATACTGCTTCTTTTACATTAAGCTCATCTTTGATGATATCCATATAGAACTTAGAAAGTTCTGCATCAGCTTTAACGAACATCTTACCGATTGGCTGACGATTCTTGATATTGGCTGTATTACGGCATGCACGTCCAAGTACAACTGCTTCAAGTACAGTTTCCATATCAGCTTCAAGCTGCTTATCGATGTGAGCTTCATTAACTTCTGGGAAGTCACAAAGATGTACACTTTCAGGAGCTGTCTTATCATTGGTGCATACAAGATTACGGTAAATATCCTCTGTCATAAATGGAATCATAGGAGCTGCTGTCTTTGCAATAGTTACAAGAGCTGTATAAAGTGTCATGTAAGCATTGATCTTATCCTGCTCCATTCCCTTTGCCCAGAAACGTTCACGACAACGTCTTACATACCAGTTACTAAGCTCATCAACAAAGCTCTGCAAAGCCTTAGCTGTTTCAGGTATACGGTATGCTGAAAGATTTTCATCTACAGCCTTAACTGTACTGTTAAGACGTGAGAGAAGCCATTTATCCATAACAGTGAGCTTATCATAATCAAGTGTGTACTTAGTTGCATCAAATTCATCAATATTGGCATAGAGTACAAAGAACGCATATGTGTTCCATAATGTACCCATGAACTTACGCTGACCTTCCTGAACTGCCTTGCCGTGGAAACGGTTTGGAAGCCAAGGAGCACTGTTGATATAGAAATACCAGCGGATAGCATCAGCACCATATTTTTCAAGTGCATCAAATGGATCTACGGCATTGCCTTTTGATTTACTCATCTTCTGACCATTTTCATCCTGAACATGACCGAGTACGATTACATTTTCATAAGGAGCTTTGTTGAAAAGAAGAGTTGATTCTGCCATAAGTGAATAGAACCATCCACGAGTCTGGTCAACAGCTTCAGATATAAACTGAGCAGGGAACTGCTTCTCGAATAAATCCTTATTTTCAAATGGATAATGATGCTGTGCAAATGGCATTGCACCTGAATCAAACCAGCAGTCGATAACTTCCGGTACACGCTTCATTGTCTTACCACAGTCAGGGCATGTAAATGTAACTTCATCAATATAAGGTCTGTGAAGCTCAACCTTTGCATTCTCAGGATTGCCGCTGCGCTCTGCAAGCTCTGCACGACTTCCGATTGATTCCATATGACCACAGCCTTCACACTCCCATACGTTAAGAGGAGTTCCCCAGTAACGGTTACGTGAAATTCCCCAATCCTGAATATTCTCAAGCCAGTTACCAAAACGGCCTGTACCGATTGATTCCGGAATCCAGTTTACTGTGTTATTGTTGCGTACAAGATCATCTTTCACTTCTGTCATCTTGATAAACCATGATTCTCTAGCATAGTAGATAAGTGGTGTATCACATCTCCAGCAATGAGGATAATCATGCTCAAACTTAGGTGCGTCAAAAAGCCTGCCTGATGCATCAAGGTCTTTGAGGACTTCAGGATCAGCCTTCTTAACAAAAAGACCGGCAAATGGAGTTTCCTCTGTCATTTCACCCTTGCCATTGACAAACTGTACAAATGGAAGGTCATATTTACGTCCAACCTGAGCATCGTCTTCACCAAATGCAGGTGCAATATGAACGATACCTGTACCATCTGACATAGTTACATAATTGTCACATGTAACAAAGAAGCCTTTTTTGTGCTGCTTATCCGCACACTCTTTTGCACAAGCATAAAGTGGCTCATATTCTTTGTGCTCAAGATCCTTACCTGTATAAGTTTCAAGAACCTCGTATGCCTTTACGCCTTCTTCTTCATTGCCAAGTTTACCAAGAACAGTATCAAGAAGAGCCTGTGCCATATAATATGTGTAACCGTCTGCTGCCTTTACTTTGCAATATGTCTCATCCGGATTTACACAAAGAGCTACGTTTGATGGAAGAGTCCAAGGTGTTGTTGTCCACGCAAGGAAATATGCGTCTTCGCCTGTTACCTTGAAACGTACTACTGCCGAACGTTCCTTAACAAGCTTATATCCCTGTGCAACCTCCTGTGATGAAAGAGGTGTACCACAACGTGGACAGTATGGAACTATCTTGAAGCCTTTATATAAAAGTTTTTTGTTCCAGATTTCTTTAAGAGCCCACCACTCTGACTCGATAAAGTTGTCATCATATGTTACATATGGGTTGTCCATATCTGCCCAGAAACCAACTGTACCTGAGAAATCTTCCCACATACCCTTGTATTTCCAAACTGATTCTTTACACTTTTTGATGAATGGCTCCATACCATACTCTTCAATCTGCTCTTTGCCATCAAGACCAAGAAGCTTCTCTACTTCAAGCTCTACAGGAAGACCATGTGTATCCCATCCGGCTTTACGTGGAACCATGTATCCTTTCATAGTTTTATAACGAGGAATCATATCCTTGATAACACGCGTAAGAACGTGACCAATATGAGGCTTACCATTTGCTGTTGGAGGTCCATCATAAAATGTATATGTTGGATTTCCTTCTCTTGCTTTCATTGACTTTTCAAAAATTTTCTGATTACGCCAGAACTTACCGACATTCTTTTCTCTGTCTACAAAGTTAAGGTCAGTTGACACTTTTTCGTACATAATATTTTTCCTTTCTAAATATAAAAATACTTTTGCAACATCTGTATAATAATGTGTACCATTTGTTGTACACATATATAACATTTTAATGATACTTACGCATCTGTGCACATCACTCACAAAGCGTTTCCTGCTTTATAAGACGAAATTTCCTATCCCATAAAAAAAGCTCTCAACCTGCAAAAACAGGATGAAAGCATAAACTATCATAACCACCTATTCTGCTGTACATAAGTAAAACTCATATACATGACCTATATAACGGTAGGAACCGACGAAGTGTACTTGCAATCATTACATATGCATCTGCCTTATAACAATCAATATAATATCTGTAATAATGCTTTCCATCCGTAACTCGGGAGTGATATTCATACTATGTTCCTAATCATACTGATTACGCATCCGGTTCTCACTATCCCGGACTCACTGGTGCTTTTCCCATAGCACTACTGTCTCCGTCACTGTTTTTCACATATAGATATATTAGTATGAGCGGTTCTATTTGTCAAGTAGGGAGAATGTGGACAATGTGGTGCTTTATAATGACAGTTCAGTTTTGTGGTAACACTATATTATGATGTTTGAGTCAAAAGATATTTTGACCCTTGCATTATATTATTAACTAAAACTTCCCATAGCAAAATGGGATGAGTTCCTTGAAAATTCAATAATAC
>CAZFFA010000012.1:0-24306 GCA_964517955.1 uncultured Jutongia sp.
CTCATGAATGAGGGGCTAGGGGAGTTGATGTGTCGAAGACACTTTTTTATTTTTTCGATATATTCCTTATCTGATACCAATCAGATGGTACATAAATATTTTGTTAATAGATGCTTGGTGCTTAATTTATAGCCACAGGAAGAACGATTGTCTTGAAATCGCTATCCTCTGCTTCAATAATCATTGGCATTTTGGGACTCTGCAAGGAAATACCCACATTGTCGCAATCAAATGCTTTAAGTGTTTCAATTACCAATCTGGCATCAAATCCTATGGTCAATTCCTCTGAAATATTTTCCTGTAAATCAACTGTCTCATGGTAATCCGTTGTCTGGTCTTTGTTACTTAAACCCAGCTGACTTCCTGCTATTTCAAATTTAACGGGGCATTTTTCAGCAGTACACATTTTGGCTCGTACCATTGCATCCAGAAGCTCTTTGCGAGATATTACAGTATGTAGCGGCAGTTCTTTAAACATATTCTGATATTTGTAATACTCTCCCTGTACAAGTCTTGTGCATATTTTAAAATCTTCCGTTGCAAATATAGCCATTGCATTGCTATGTCTGATTCTTACCTCTCCGGTTAATCCGAGTGTCTTCAGCTTATCTATAGTATTCTTTGGAATAAGCAGCTCGAATTCTCCGTCATAATCAATCTTGTCCCATGCAAGGACATGTCCATCAAGTCCTACGAAATTCAACTGTCCATCCTTAGCCTGCAGACACATAGTTGACATAGTGGCATTTCCTCCCTGTTGAGGAATCGCATAAGAAACTCTTTTTACGGATTCCAGTAATTGTCCCGCTTTAAGTGTAAACTCACTACCCTCTCCATCAATATCCGCTACCGGAAATGGTTCCGGATCCATTGTCTGATACTTATTTTTGATTTTGTCTGCTCTTATCGTCATTGTATTGCCATTTGAAACAGAAATATCTACTTCGCCGTCTGGCAGATTATTGATAAGGTCAAAGGCTCTCTCTGGAATAATAAAGCATTCTCCCTCTGTGCCCTCTAACTTCGCCTTAACGGTCATTTCTAAGTTGTTGGCGATTAAATACCCTTCCTTTACCAAAATCCCCTGTAAGATAGGCATTGTTGTCTTTTTGGGAACAACCCCCTTAATCTGATTAAGCTTTGTTGCAAGCTCTGTTTTCTGTATTTTCATCTTTCAATTCCACTCCTTCCAAAATAAGAATCGTGCATTGTTTTTCCTGCAACCTATAAGGCTCCAGTTCCTGTTCTGTCATAAATTTGTGGCAAAACAATTCTTTCATTTTCTTCCAAGTCGCCCATGGCACTCTATAGAATTTTGTTAGCCCTAGCGATACCATCACATAACAATGAGCACCGAACTTCTCGTATATGTCCAAGCTCTCCCATTGCGTATCTGTCACAACATTTTGTCTAATTCTGTCACCGTCAGTATGCTTCGCTTCAAACATAATCCCCGTTCCATCACAGAGGATTCCTTTGTAATCAGGCTGTCCTTTCTTCTCGTAATATCCTTTGACAGTTCCATCTCTGTCCTTGCCAGTGATGTGAAATGGCTCTGGTGTCTTTTCTATGTGAGCCCATCCGTTTCGCAGATAGAATTCGCACGCATTTGAAATCCACCTCTCGAATGTCTCTCCGGATACTTTGCTTCTCCTGCCAACAAGCTGTCTTCGAGGATCAGGCATCAACTCTCACCTCCAGATGTTTTTCAAGAATAACTTTTATATCAGCCAATTTAGTTGCTCCAATTCCTTTCACAGAGCTAATCTCCTCTATAATTCCTGTAATATCCACAGTTTTATGTTTGGGTGCCTGTGTTTTTCCACAATTAAAACCTTCACTTCTCGCCTTTTCCACTCTGTCCTCAACGTAATGTACCAGCTGCTCATCTGTCATTTTTCTTATCTTTACAGCCTTATTGTGAATAGCATTCTCGTCAGTTGTTCGTCTGCAGCTTCTCTTTGCCATATCGTTCTTCCTTTCTTCTTTTGACACTCTCTGGATTGCTATGCTGGCGGTATTGTCAGCATAGCCCTCTCTGTTTGCGTTCCATTTACTCATCTTCATCACCTGGACCTATCGTTACGCTCTCTGCCAATCCAATAAGCTCCGGTATATCTAATCCAAGGCCTTTGCAAAACTCCTTGAAGCAATCCCTGCACATAAACCCGAATTGTTTGGGCTGTTCGCCTCTTTTTGACCTTGCCAGCAGGGTTATCATTTCGCTTTTTCTCAAATGAGCCTTGCATGATGCACAGCCATCAAACAACTTTGCTTTCAGCTTCGGGCTAATCTCTGAATGTTGCAGCTGCTTTGGAAATTCTCGGCGCATATTTTCTTCCCCGACAATCGGAATCAGACTGTCTTTCATGAAAACTGGTACTGAATTATAATCAGCTTTTACAACGATATCTTTTATCCATTGCAGTTCTGGCACTATTTTATTTTTGTTACGTCCCGTCTCTGCTCCGATGATTATCCAATTAACCTGCCGAAACATTATATTATGTTTAGAGACAATATCTCCCATCAGTGGTTCGATGCTGACGAATATATTGCATCCAGCAGGAAGATAATTGAATCTATCAGCATCCGCATCACATGTAATGGTGGTTCCATACCACATATTTTCTAATCCTGCCGGCACGCCAACTTCCGTATATCTCTTTGGATTCTTGGTCAAAAACAGGTAATTATGAATTGGATTCTTCAAACAAGTCTCCATTACATCTCTGACCCATTCCTCTGGAACCCAGCTGCCGAATATATCAGCCATCGCACCGACAAAAATGTTATTTCCCATTTTCAGCTTTTTCGGATAATCCATACGATACTTGTGATATGTAGGTTCAAATCCAAACGGATAAACCAGTGTATTTCCCGTTTCATTTAGCATTGGTTCTTCCAAAACAAATACATCATCCGAATTATCTGCCGCGGACTCTGTTGAATAATCTTTCTTTGCCATTAAATTCAACCTTACATCACCCGCAAACCTGGCAGTCATTCTTCTTGCATAGCAATATGAACAATTATGCCGGCATCCCGTAATCGGATTCCATGTGTGATCACACCATTCAATTTTTGATTTATTCACAAGTCTCCTCCTTTCTGGTGCGTCCAATTGGAATTTCCTCTTCCCATTGAACATAAGCAAAATCAACACGCTGACCGCATTCGCTACAGTAGTTTGGCTGATAATTCGGACCTGCATTGAGAACACTTCTGCATCTGGGGCAAGTGCAATACTGATGTCGCATAATAACAAAACCGTACTTAATATAGGTCCCATGTTTTATTATTGGCTTTCTCGCAACAAACCTTGGAATTCTTAAACTAATTGCCTGTTTCAGCATTTACATCATCCCCCTCCACCCAATACTCTACATAATATTTTGTTTGTCCTTTTCCTCCCGGCCGCTCCTTGCCAATTCTTACCGCATAACCAGCTTTTACAAGTAAACAGCAAAGCGAATTTCTATCATCATCGTTAATCTTTCCCATAAGGCTATAGATTCGCTGTCTTTTCTGTTGCATTTTACCCCGCCTTTCTTTCCGATTTTTCTAATCTAGCATCTTTCTTGGCCGCTTTAAGCATTTTCTCTGCAAAAACATTTACAAATGCTTGGACATCTGCCGGCATCCCGCAATTTTTGAATCCTCTGCATTGAATGATTTTGTTATCTCTCCACTCCATTGTGAAATAAGATTTATCTGGTTGGTCTGCCTTTCTGACAAAGAAGATATTTGTTTCTCCTCTTGCCACTCTTTCAACATACCCACCAACACAATGATGCAACGCTTCGCCCTCCCGACGAATTTCATCACCGGTCTTTGGCACTACTAAGATCAGCCCCTTTCCCTTTATCTGAAAAGCATCCACTCCATCATTCTTTGAAAAAATCTCTTCCATCGCTTTCTTGGTTTCGGCCATTTTCTTGGCGGCAAGCCTCTCTCTTCGTTTCTTCTCCGCTGCAGCTATTTTGTCTTTCAGAGCCATATACTCTTGCGCAGTTCTGTCGTGTACCTTTTTGAAATTAGTTGGCATATAGATAAACATATTATTCAGATCGTATTTCAGTTCCCGGCACCATTCCAGATATTCAATCCAGTCCTTCGCCATGTTCTGTTTTCTTTCAATCCGAGGATCCGTTCTCTCTTTATACCTCATATACGAATACCGCCAGCATCCACCCTTTTCTCCGAGCGGATATCTTTCACTCTCTTTCGCTATATATTTGCAAAGCTTATGAAGAGATACTCTGCGGTCTTTTTGTTCCAAAAGTGTGGTGTTGCACCCAAACGTTTCATAAAACTCTTTTAGCTGCTCTGGCTTCATCTGAATTCCACACTTCTGCGCCACCTGTAGCAACCTCAGTTCGTAATGATTACCATCTATTGACTGCAACACTCTGGTGTTGACTTTTGTCAATCCCAAAATTTCATATATGGTCTTTCCTTTGAAATTGATTTTTCCAACACCGCTATATCCGTATCTATTGCCGGCAATATCCTTGGCCAACTGATTCAGTCCCATTTTGCAAATCCATTCAAGTTTTGGAAACCTCAAATACATTTCCATTGCATCTTCACATCTCAATCCTACAGACGGCATATTTTGTGCCAGTATTTCGAGAGCCGAATATTTCATTGGTGTGTGCTCCCATGCCTGTGGAAGATTTCCAGGATAAAGTATGGACTCCATGCAAGCAATGTTTCCTTCATCCGGAATCCACCGGGAATGTCCTTTTTGATGGTACACTCCCCACTCATAACTCTCTTTTATTGGTGTATTTCCATCGAAATCCCAAAAGCATCTGCTATATTCATGCATTGTCTCTTCAATTCGTTTCTTAAACGAACTTCCTGCTATGGCTGCATCACTTTTAATATGTCTCCACGCTTTGAAGTATCGAAGCAAAAATCCCTCATCTTGCCTGTCCACATATACAAACCACCTCTCGTCTACTATCTGACATGGCATTTTCCCTCTTGCCTTATATGTCACTCTGCTTCCGCAGAAAGGACATTCCCCCTTTTCATTGTTCCGAAGTCTTATCCTGCTCCGGTCAACGATTCCTGTCTTCTGGCAGTGCGTACACTCAAATTCAGCTTTTCCCTTGGATGTCTCTTTATAAATTCCGTACCGGCTGAAACTCATACCCTGTTCCCATACCCAGTCGGTAAAATCCTGTGAAGGCTCTCCTATCGGCTCCATCCGCAGATCAATCGGTGCAAGGACTTTTCGGTGCTTCTCTGCCAGTCGTTCTGCCTTGACCTTATCCTGGAATCTGTCAATAGCATTCCATACGTTCTCGTCAGTATCTTTGCGGTAAGCCTTGAAAAAGCTCTCCATGATGCTCTTGTCCTCTGCTGTCCAGATAAACACCTTTGGAATGTGTTCGCTTTTCCATGTTTTTCGATCCCATTTGTACTCCCACAGCCGGAACCCCTGCATATTATTAAATGCAGCTGTAAGCCATTTAACCTTTGACTGTGACAGGTCCTGCGTGATATAATCATCACTCGACAGAAATGTCCTAAATGCTGCTTCCGTTTTTCCTTTTTTGAGCTTCGACACCTCATAGAAATTCAGAAGCAGTATTTTGTTATCATCAACCAGCTCCGCAGTCACAATGTGTTCCATTCCGTCCAGTCTATCTGCCATTTCAACCATTTCTGCTGTTGCCTCTGGTCTCGGCAATGCAGACAACTTTCTTTTTTCCATCGTACACCCCTCCTTACAGCCCCATCATTGAGAACAGATCCATCTGTCCTTCGAGTTCATTCGACCTCTTCTTAGGAGGTTCTTTTTTCTCCGGCTCTTTCTTCGGTTTGTCTGCCTTTGCTTCCGGTTTCGTGGCTTCCTTGCCAGCTGTCTTTGCCTTTTTCTCAGCACGTTTCTTCATGCCGTCCAGACGCTTCTGCTGATCGGCTTTCTGCTTCTTTTCTCTCTCCTTGGCTTCCGCAGCCTTTTTCTCTTCAAGAGCTTTATCATCCCTGTGGTAATAGTCCTCAGCCCATTCATACACCACATCATCACGAACTGCACAGCTACTACCTTTTGCCTGCTTTCTTGCCTGTTCGTAAATGTACTTGTAGCATTTCTCCCAAGTCTTGTGATCCTGGCATACATCCGAAGCAAGACTTTCAGATTCCCTGCACCTTTCAATCAGATGTTTGATTATTGGATCTGCAAATGACTTATCCTTAGCTTTTTTCAACTCCTCCTGTAACTTCGTAACTGCTCCAACAACTCCGATATAAACAGAACTGTTATTATTTTCTTTCACAGCTTCAATTTTCTCTGGTGTAGGTGCTGGAATTTCTTTAAGACTTGCTGTTCCCATCGGGACCGTATCATCTGCATCTATATCATCATTAACCGCCTGCTCAAATGCCTGCTGTTCAATGCTTGAAATAACTTTTCCCATTTCTGACTGCGGCTCGGATGCCGAAAAATCCATAGCCTCATATTCTTCTTTTAATCTGTCGTTCTCTACATCAAACAATGTGTTACCATCAGCATCATAGAATGCGGTTACTTTCTCTCTCTTTAATATCTTGTAGGTAGTATTCCCTACCTCAACTTCGCTCTTGCTGTCTTCCAAAGAATATCCGTTTTCCAGATACCCAAGAACAGCTTTGCTCCATTCGTGTTCGTAATCTTGATTATCTCCTAATGCGTAGTGCATTACATTTCTACCTGTTTCCATAGGCTTCCTCCTTTTTATCGAAATCGAAAAACATATAAAAGTGCTCTTTTTCCACTGTTTTTTCGGTGGTTGCAGTTCCACCAAGACCACCCATTGACTGGAACAATCTTCTCCATGTCCATATTTGATTTTGAAACATTGGCATATACCAGAGTTCCTGTCCCTCTTTTTCATTAGGGAACAGTACATGCCCCGTCAAAGGATTTGTAATCGTATTTGCTATACACACATATCCTGCACACCCCAAAAGTGAAAGCTGTATGTAACACATCATCCCGGTTATTCTGTCTATGTCCTGTGCAACAAAAACCACATGATTTTGAAAATTATGTTTACACTTTTTCATGGTATTTGCGGCAGCTATCAATGTTGCTCCTGCTCCACAAGCCGGATCACAAATGGATAAGTAGCCTTGCTTTTCTATATGGCTGTCAACATCCTTACAGGTTATCTCAGACATCATCTTGCATACACAGTAGGGTGTAAAAAACTGCCCTTTCCAGTGATTTCCAAGATTTAGCTGCATATACATAGCCCCAAGAAAATCCTGTTCTGGATTTCTTTCTAAGGCTTCCACAATGATTGCAAGCATTTTTGCAGGAATCTCTACAGAACCAAGTCTCTCTATGCATTGTGCATATTCTTTTTCTCTGCTCTCATAATGCTCCGGGCTTCTGTCTGCCACATTACTTATTGAGCATGCTATAGCTGCCATCAAATCTGCCCAAACCTGCCAAGAGCTTCGTGAATAGCAGAGTTTATGAAATTCATTTAAGAATTCTTTTTCAGTTCCCTGTATTGCTTCACTCTGCTTCACCACCTAAAATCTTCCTCCTTATTTCTTCAAATTTGCGAGCCCTTTCTTCTCGCTGTTCCTCTGTGAGTGGTTTCGGTTCTGGTTCTTTCTCCTGTTCTATCCTTACAGGCTCTTTCTTCTCAATTGCCGGTACGTACTGCTTTTGCAACAGCACTTTGTTTTTAGCGACGAAATCCGGAAGTGCTGTTGTATTTTGCGCTTCAGTAGCTTTTTTCTCATAAGCCTCACGGAAGTTTGCCCTATCCGCAGTTGGATTTTCGCTCTGGCACAGCCTGCTCCACCCAAGATTTTTAACTACAGCCAATGTCAGTTCATCCATTATTGCAAATGCTTCCTGTGGATGATACCATCCATATTCTGACATTGCTTTTTGGACAAGTCCCCAAGCTTCATCGAAACTGAGGATTTTAGGCCTACACCTTTCCATACACAGCTTTCTAATTTCAGCTATATTGGGCGGATAAATATTTGTGCAAATATGTTCCATGACTGCATTCTCCGCAATTTCATACGGAATGTCTTTAAGTGCCATATACCAAAAGTCCATTGAAGCATTATCTTCCAGTATCTTTGAGGCTGGATATGCGGATTTAATGCCGATTGCCAATGTAGCGAATTGCTGTTTATCCATTCGCCCACTCCCTTGCTCCTTGTGCAAACTGCTCTACCTTTGAGCCGCCGGCTGTCTGATTGTAAGATTGCGTATAACCAGGTGTTCCACCTCGGTTCTGGACCTTTGAAATCCAAGCATTGACAAATCGTTTCATCCCTCCTGCTGTTTTCCGTTTCCTTGGATTAGCATCACACCAGCCTTTCATCGCTCTTAGTTCCTGCATAATGTCAACAGCAGGATATAATTCTGCGAGTTCAAGAGCATAACTCTGTGTAATCGGGTATTCTTCACCAGTATTCATCATGATACCTATTACTGGTGGCTCCGCAGCTACTGTCTGCTCGGAGCATATATTTGTATTGGTTTCCGATTCGGATTGGATTGGATTACGGACACATTTGTTGTCTGATGTTTTTATCCGCTGTCCTTTGCTGTCAAATGTCAGCAATTCACAATCCTCTGAAAATCCGGGATACTTACTCTTTTGATTACGAATTCTCTGATGATCCGCCCAAGTTACCAATTGCAGGTACGGTCTTCCCTGTGCCTCATACACTCTGACCAAGCCCACCGCCGACAACCTACCAAGTGCCTTATCTATATCTTTTTCCGTAATATCTTTCAGAGGAAAACAGCTTCCCTTGATTATCTTTGCTCTTCCGTCGTATCTGCCGAAGTCGTCACAGGTTACAATCAATCTATAAAACAGAACTTCCTCAAACCAAGATAAAGAATCTATTTCTTCACTCCTGCAGATGCTCTCCTTGATTATCCTGTTTGGCATTCGATCATCCTCCTTTCGGATGCTGGAGAGTGCCCCCTCCAGCTCCTGTCTTAATAAATTACCTTGCTACCATTTTCCGTTTTGACTACATCCAAATTCTGAGGGAATCTGGCTTTCATTGTTGGATCATGAGTGATAGCCATTATTTTAATGTTGCTGTATCTGCTCTGGATTGTCTCCAATGCGTCGCAATATGCCTGTATTCCGTCCCCATCCAAGAATGGAGGCTCGTCAATAAAGAGCATTCCGAGCTGGATTCCTGCCGAAGATGATTTAATCTCTGCCAATGCAAGAATGACCGATAATGAAGACTTGACTTTCTCGCCACCGGATTTTGAAAGGTATGGAAGCACCGACTTACCATATTCCTCGATGTAAATATCCAAAGATACCTTTTCCTTTCCATTTTTCTGAAGTCTCTCCAGTCTGAACTCCACTCCCATTTTTCCGCCAGTCATCTGTCCAAGAATGGTATTTGCTGTAGCTGTCAGCTGCGGAATAATAGAACGGATTATCTGATGTGGCACACCGCTCTGGCTAAATGCGACTTTCAATGTATCGTAATCAGCTGTCTCCTTGGCATATTCCACCTGCTTGTCCTGTAAAGCTGCAATATCCTGCTTCAACTTTGCAATCTGTTCCGATTTCTGCTGTAAAGCTCCAATTCGCATCTGTTTTTCCTTTACCGTGCTGTTAATGGCATTCACTTCTGTATCCAGTCCGTTCACAATCGCCTGAGCCTCTTCCATTCCTGCCATAGCAAGTATCTCTTTATCAGCCTCCGCCTGCCTCTCTGCGATTTCATCATCGATACCGGTAATTTCTGCTGTCAGCTCCAGGACCCTGTTCAATGCTGTTGCATTTCTCTCCTCTGCTACCGGGAGCATTTTTTCCTTTTCCACCCACGGATCAAGAGCAGTAATGGCACTAAGCACATGCACATGTTCTTCAAACGCTTTGGCATATATATCACGCTCTGTTTCTGCCTGTGTGCCCTTTAATTTGACCTCAGCAAGCCTGTTTTCTGCTTCTGATATATTTGACTTTAAATGTTCCAAAGCGGCCTTAATCAAAGCGAGATTGTTTTCCCTTTGGTTGATTTTTTCGAGCTGTGCCACATACGGAAGCAATGTTGCACATTCGTTTTGCAGGACTGTTAAAGCTGCCGCATCATATCCTATCGCATCCATTTCAGCCTGTTTGTTCTCTATTGCATATCTGCTCTTTGCAAGTTCGCAATCTCTGCGAGCGGCAATGTCTACATACAATGCTTCATGTACTTCCAGCTGCTCCTTTGCTTCGATGGCATCCTGCAAGAATTTACAATGCGCTTTCTCAATATCCACACATCCGGATTCATTCAATATTGCAACTTTCTTTTCAAGAAACTGCTTCTGCTCGTCCGCTTTCTGCTTCTCCCTGTCAAAGCTTGACCTTGTCTCGCTTTCATGAAAAACTGCCGCAGAGTATTCGGTTTTTGCTTTCTGGTATGCAATAGCTTTTTCCTGCATATCCTCTAACTCTGCTTTCTTTTGGGTGTATATTTCGGCTTTCTGCCTGACCTCACCATCATTGGCTGAATCCAGTATCATTGCATTCTTTTCATCCTGTTTCTTCTGTAAAGCAGCCTGTAACTCCAAAATGTTCTTCTGTTCACTTTCAGCCTGCTTTGCAAGATTTTCAGCCTCCTGTTTCTTTGTGGTGTAGAGTGCTGACTGTCCTGCAAGTTCCAGTTCCCGCTTCAACAAATCATTTCTTTCAGCAATCTTTTCCTCTATTTCAGGTTTCTGGGCGAGAGTTGCTGAACTGCTGTCTGCTATCGCCTTCTGTGTAGCTCTATTCTGCTCTGCATTGGTCTTTTTTGCCTGTAATGTTGTAACAGCTGCAAGAGCTTTCTTTCGCCTTTCTGCGGCTTCCTGCTGATTCGACAGAATAAGTTTCTTCTGGTCTCTCTCATTAATCTTTGCCTGCAGTCTGGCTTCCTGCTCTGCCAATTCCGTCTTGCAAGCTTCCAGTTCTTCGTCCGGCTTGCCAAATTCAGCAATTGTAGCATTATGAATTGTGATTTCCTGCTTCAATTCCCTGTTCTTTGTTCCATTCACCTTTGCCTTGTCCGAAGCAATTTTTTCCATTATCTGATATACCCCAAGCCCAAGGAGTGTGCCGAGCACCTCAACTCTTTCCTCCGGCTTTGCCTGTAAGAATAATCCGTACTGATCCTGCATAATCAAAGCACAGGACTTGAATGTGAAGCTGTCCATTCCAAGAATGTTCAAGATTTCCTGCTGGGTATCGTTGTATCTTTCCTTTGAGCAATCCTTCCATTCATTTTCTACAAATTGTGAAATGTTCAATGTTCCTTTTCCGGAACGGGCTCTGGTTCGTGTAACACGATACTTTTTCTCTCCGATACGGAATGTAAACATAATCGAACCAGAACGGACACTTTCATCGTTTCTAAGCCATGGTGCCTTTCCTGTATCATCCTTGATTACACCCTCTCTCGGTTCTTCATAAAGGCAGTCGATAATCGCATCCATAAACAAGCTGCTCTTTCCTGCTCCATTCTGACCGTTGATTGTGCAGAAAGTAATATCCTCGAAATTAAATGTCTCCTCTTCGTAGTTACGATAATTCTTAACAGCAATTTCTACAGGTTCAAATGTTCCGCTATTTGCTGTCGCTGTCATGCTTGCCTCAGCTTCAGCAATAATCGGTCTTGCCTTTAATACAAGTTCCTGTATTCTTTCCTGCGGTACCTGCTTTTCCTCAAGATACTTAATAAGGTTTGCTTCTGGATCCGTGGCATTTTCAAGCTGTGTTCTGTTGGCGAATTCATCTATCTTGTCCGGAAGAATTTCCCATACCATAAATGCTCCGTCTTCCAGAAGCTCTCTTTCCAAAGTTGCCTTATTCAGAGCTTTGCTGTTTTCTGCGGTACAGCTATAATGAACACGGACAATCTTTCCATCGATCTGCCCTCTCCACTTTTCAGTAGCAACAAAATCCATGGCCTGCATATTTATCTGTGTCACATCATCATTATTGAGTTCAATAGTCGCAAACTCTCTGATAGGTGTTTCATGGAAAATACTCTGCCATGTTCCCAGCTCGTGCCAGTTGTGAATCCAAAAGCCCCTCTGCTGTCCCTCATCATTAAAGTTCATGGCATTTATCGCTCCGGAATAATACCAGTCTCTGTGCATTATCTTCTGCGGTCTGTGAATATGTCCTAAAGCAACCAAATTGTAATTTGCCGCCAATAAAGCCTCCTGCGGAATGATTGGCTCAAACTGTGTAAGCATCATTGTCTGTCCGCTCTCGGTATTGCATCCTGGCACTGTGTAATGTGCCATCAGAATACTTTTCTTTTCTGGAGAGCATTGTGCTTTCAGCCCTGTTACAATATTTGATAATTCATTGGTAAACACCACATTTTCTTCATCACTTGACAATCCCGGATGATTAGCTCTGAACACTCCCCTGTCAAATCCCGGGAGTACCGCAATATCAACATCATCAAATGAAATTACCTGTGGGGTAATCACCACATGAACATTCGGAACATCTGCAAACATTTCAGATAGGACATTGAACTGTCCTGATCCGTCATGGTTTGGAGTACCTCTCATAACAACGACCTGCTTTGATACTGCCGCAAGCTCTCTTATATAATGAATTGCAGTGATAATTTCCTCGCAACACCTGTCGGACCACAGGCGGCCAACATGGAATATGTCACCAGATACAAGCGAGTAATCCGGTTTTTCCTCATTTGCCACTCTGATCAGTTCATCCAAACATCTTTTCGTGTCCTCTGTTCGGAGATTTACTCCGTCCTTGACTGGGCTTCGGAATGTTCCGAGATGCCAGTCGGCTGTATGTAATATCTTCATTTCAACACCTCCATAGTGGCTTTCATAGCCATAATCATATTGTGCAATTCAAGTTCCAGAAGCTTAAATACCTCCTCCTCTATTCCGCAGAAGTCAATACCATCACTGCTCCATTCTTCGCCAACAAAAAGTATATTTCCCACAATCGGCTGTTTATGCACATCTGACTTATAAAGATAACTGCCGATAAGATTGGGTGTATTTGGCTTTAATCGCCCCTCTTCATCAATCAGCATGCTTACACACTGTCCAGGTATTTTTGTTGGTTGGTCTTTCATTTTTAAGTCTGTATATAATCGCTCTGGCATAACATGCTCATACAATCCGCAGTCGTTTCCAATCAGTTTTCTAAGATAATCGTTCTGCTCCGAATGTGTTCCTGTTGGAAAATCATGCACAGTCAGTTCAAGGTCCGTTGAAATCTTAATCAGCTTCATTACTTACCAGCTCCTTTCTGACACTTCATGCACAGCGGTCTTCCAAATTTATTGAGCGAATACTCATATACCTTTTCGTTGATTTCTGCTCCACATCCATCACAGAAATATCCAGTTGTCTCATTTCCATTTGTTGTCGGCTGTGATTGTGGCTGTTCCTAATCGAACCAGTTTCTTTCCTGTTCTTCCACAGCCCCATCACTATCCTCAACCTGTTCGGAAACAAATGCAGGATTGTCAATTTCATCCTCTGGATTAAAGTCTGATGAAAATGCTTCACCAGAAAATGCAGTAGAGATTGCAGGCGGTGTGGATGAGGCACCGAACATATTCCCCATGGAATTCATCCCCTGCTGGAGCATTGCACTTCTCACTGTAGGATCCGTGTAATCTGGTGCAAATGTTACTGTAGGAACAACAAACGGCTTCTCCAATTCTGCCTTTGAGTATGTCCCCTTAATACCAAGCAATGCTCTGATAACTCTGAGGATTGCTCCTGTCTGTGCTTTTTCAGAAGCAGTCTTTCTGAGAAGTGTCATATTCACCAAGATTGACCTCTCGATATACTTTTCCCTGTCACTGTCAGCAATGACATAATATTTCTCTGGCTTGCCCCACTGATTCATCTTCTCTGGATCATCTTTCCACTCTCCTTTAAACATTTCAGAGGCGGCCTTGGCAGCTCTCCAATCACGAATTCCCATAATTGACTTGTCCATAAATTCAAGGCGATACTTAGATTCTTCATCATCAAGACAGATACGCTTTGTCTCCATGTGTGTCTTGTAGCTTCCGTCCGGAAGTCTTACTGCTCCGTATGCCTTGCCAACATAAGTATTTGTATTTTCTCTTGTAACTGTTGTGTACTCAGGATGAAACTGGATTCCTGCCGCAGTTGCCAGCTTCATAAGAAGCGGCTTTGCAGGTGAAAAAACATCCTCGTATATGGCTTTTCCTTTTCCATCCTCTCCAGTCTTTACCTTTCCTACAGAAAAGATATCTCCTGAGTTCGGTGCTGTGTCCGCCACCACTTCCATAACGGAGCACTTATAAAATGGGTTGATCTGCACTGATGTAGCTGCCGGTAACAGCAGGTTGCAGTTTGGATATTTGGACTGAATTTCAGCCAAAGCATTTGAATTGTTCATAGATAAAACCTCCATATTGTGTAATATTTGCTTGATTTATAAAGCAGAAACTGCTACAATATGGTTATTCGTAGGGGCACTCTGATTTATGATCGGGTGCTCTTTTTCCATATCCTGCAATGTTCTGCATAAATCCATAGTGAATTTTGAAAAAGCAAGGCTTCTCACATATTCCTCTGTAAGCTTCACAAGATACCAATGCTGTAACACAACCTGTCTGTGCTCACGCTGGTATATGTACTCCTGCTTATGTCTGGCATATTTCAATGCCTCCTCGAACTGTTCATCTGTAATTTCGCATCCGAGCAGTTCCTCTACTTCTTTTTTTTCTACAATTTCTTTCATTTTCCAATTCCTCCAGTGAATCAAATAAATAGTTAATCGCTTTCCATGCTCCCCAGTAAACCACAGGGATCAGTAAATATTCGCCTCCCACCGCCTCATACCCTCTTTCGATATAGGCAAGGTGAAACGACCATTTTCCAATAGCGTATGTAACGAGTAAAGTCCAGATAATCGCTATCAAATCTCTTTTCAGCGTCTTCCTCATTTGTCCTCACTCCTTGTAAAAATAATGTTTTCCATGCTTAAACAGGAAAGTCAGATTTTCGCTATGCCATGTAGAATCACTCTTGCTCTCAAAGTAAGTTGCTCCACGGCTCTTGTCCCATCCATCAGTAATAAGCTGCAATGCTCTGTAACAATCCTCGTCTGGCTCTACCTTGTCATATCTTCCATTGCTGATTGGACTGAACTGCCCCTTTTGGAATATAACTTCCTCAATAGAGTCCGGAAATTCATCATCCCAAACCCTATTCATCACAACCAGCATCACGAGGGCTTTTCCCTTGGTGTCCTCTGATTCAGCTTCAGCCATCGCAATCTTGGCGAGCATATACGCATCATCAGAATCCCAATCCATACTGCCGATTTTGGACTGCTCAATTTTCTCCGTTTCCTGTTCTGGATCAGCCGTTGCAATTGGTACTGTTGTTGGTATTACACCCGCTTCCTCAGAAACCGCAGCTCTCATAATGATTTCTGTTTCATCCACTTCATCCGCTGGAGTTCCCATGAAACTGAAAGCGAATGCAACCATTGATGTCAACGAAATCACTAATACCAGTCCTAAGCCTAAAAGACATTTGTTTCTCATACTCCTATTGCACCTCCTTGGGGATGGTCAAACGCAAATGACATCTGACCATTGCTATCATCCGCTCTTAAAAACTGACTGTAAAAAAATCTGCTTTTTTCCTGATGTTCTATCTTTAAGCTTTCACAATCGCACTTCTCTCCTGGATCCAGATTGCAACCGCAATGTGGACAAACATTGTAATATGCCATTTTGCACCTCCTATTCTTCAATCATGCATCTCTCAAAAAAATACTTTCTCGGAACTTTGCCAATTGGATATGCCGGTGTCAGCTTTCCTGCCTTAACCAGCTCGTCCCGAAGCTGCCTTATCAGCTCATAAGCCTTGTTTTCCTTGCAATCAAGATATTCCATTACTTCTTGCGCTCCTATGTAATATTTCCCTGGTGTCGCAATAACACCCGGTGCTGTCGCTAATGCACTCATCCTATCGCCTCCTGTCTTTTGGAATATCAATCCTATCACTTCCCGAATACGGGTTACCGCCTATCTTTCCCTCATAAATATCATGTAAATTAAGTGTGTACTTAATAGGCGACGATCCATTCCATGTTGCAATGCTTGTCACATCTTTGTCCCCATGCATATACAAATAATTACCGATTGCATTGTGAATTTCACTTAATTTCGGCATGCTAACTCACCTCCTACTGCTTGGAGCAGCCTGTTGCTCCGAGCAAATATTTGTATTGGTTTCCGATTCGGATTTGGATTCGGATTGGATTGGATTACGGACACATTTGTTGTTACTTGCTGGCATTTGACAGCAAGCTGTAAGCAAAAATTTTTAAGCTCTACTCTGCCAATAGCACCGCCGGACTGTCCTTGCTTCCGCTCGGTCCAATGATACTGCCGACTATTCGAGCCTATTTTTTACATGTTCTTCTTAATCCAAAGTCTCATGCTCTGCGCAATTTCCTCTACCTCTTCCAAGTTCTTAACTATCTCTTCAAGCTCCGGTTTCTCATCTTCGTCAATCACACCATCTGCTGTAATATCGAGAAGCATTTCCTTTGTTTTTCCTATCTTCCGGAAAACGGAAAGTGTTCTGACTGTAAGCCTATCCAGATTTGCCAGCTCTGCTTTTGGCATTTCGCATCCCAACGGGCACATCGTCCTGCAAAAATAATTTTCAAGTTCTGGTGCATTGTACAAATCTGCCATGAGCCTTATTTCCTCCGGATAAGGAATTGCAATGCCACTTTCTATTCTGTAAAGCCTGCCTCTGTCAATTGACATATAGTCGGCGGCTCCTTCTCTACTACTCAACTGTTCATTGTGTGTTGCCGCCTCGCAACGGGCTTTGTAAAAGATGTTGGAGCTTGTCTTAGCTGTCACATTTGCCATTTTCTACGTCACCTCCATGCGTTAAAATGGTATCAGTTGAAGTTTCTTGAACTTCTTTTGCAAAAAAAATTTTATATGTCATCTCTTTGGATAATCCGAGATGGATTGCGATTTGATTTGCTATATCTACGGAAATAGAGGTTTTCCCTTTTTCCATCAGGCAGTAACTGCTTTTGTCTTTGAAGCCAAGGCACTTTGCAAGTTTCTCCTGAGTTATACCGCGTTTCATTCGCTCTGCTCTCAATAATGCCAGATCCATTGTTTTACCTCCTTATGTGTTTATATTTCTTCAACTTTCATGTTCATATTACTTCAACTTTGTTCTGCTTTCAAGTATTTTGTTGAAGTTTTTGCAACTTTGTTTTTATTTCTTCAATTTAGAAAGGATGTGGTATATAATGAGTTTGAAATTATTAAACTTACACGGAGGCGATTATTATGGCAAATCTATCTGATAGGATTAAAAGCCTCCGCTTGTCAGCAGGTATGACGCAGGAAGAGTTTGGCAGGAAGTTTGGAATTGTGAAATCAACTGTTTCATTATATGAAAGTGGAAAAAGCACACCAAATGACCAAATCAAGAAACAAATATGTGATTACTTCCATGTTTCATTAGATTACTTGCTCGGTGTTGACAGGCAGGGAGGACTTGATTATGCGAACTTTCAGATAGACGAATCTGAATTCGCTCTCGATTTCAAAGTGAGAATTCGAGAACTAATTTCTGAACAAGGAATGACTGAAGATGATTTTATGCAAAAGACTGGATTTAATAAGGATGAAAAGGATGCTTATTTATATGGTAATAGGATGCCGTCCATAGAAGACCTTATAAAAATTACCGGTGCATTAGATGTATCTGCGGATTATCTTCTCGACTTATCAAGAAGAAAGCGAATTTCATCGAACGAAGAATCACTCCTTCAATTATTCAATAAGTGCGATGAACAATGTAAAAATTATCTCATAGCAAAGGCAGGTGTTTTGTGCGTAGAGGGTATCTCGGCAGTTGCAGCTGGCGAATATGGCAAATACGCTGATGAAGAAAAAAAATCATTTCCTTCGAGTGGTACCGAAGGAAAAAGGGCTTGAAAAAAATAATAGGACGATTGGAGGAATATTATGGTATGGACTGCAGCTTGGACTGACTTTGTTATTTGCCTCCTATTTGGATGGCTTGGGGTTCATAAATTCAGAGAAAAGAAAATTGGTATGGGTATTCTTTACCTATGCACATTTGGATTGTTTTGTATTGGATGGTTTGTTGACTGCATCCGGTACTTACTGGTCGCACTTCACGGAGAACGCATCCAGGGCAACAGACCTATGCAGATTTCTGCCGACGCACCTCTGCCGGTTGTGCCATCAAATGTAATGCTCTCAACCAGAGAGGTATGTCATTATTGCGGACCTGCTACTTTTGTTAAAACAAAAAATGTGGTTGTTGGATATTCCGGAGGAAGCCGTGGTACCAGTGTCCGCATAGCAAAAGGTATGTCCGTACACCTTGGTGCGAAAAAAGCAGCTCCAATCCGTGGTGATGTGCAGGAGCGTACGCAGGGAGTTCTTTCTATTACGAATAAGAGAGTTGTATTTTCAGCAAACAAAGGAGCTTTCGATAAGAAGATTTCGACATTGTCGGCTGTAACTCCTTATCAGAATGGTATTGCTTTCCAGTTCGGCGATCAACAGTATCCTTTGGAAACTCGCCAGCCGGAATATGTTTATCAGATATTGGCTCGCGTAGTTAATTCATCCGAGGATATCTAATGCCAGCATACAAATACACTCTCAAAAGTGGTAAGACACTTTGGTATGCTAATTTCTATTACACCGATTGGACTGGAGAAAAAAAGCATATCTGCAAACGAGGGTTCAAAACACAGAGGGAAGCAAAAGATTATGAGCGATCCTTTCTGGATCAGCAGAGCAGTTCAAGCGACATACTCTTTTCTTCCCTCGTTGCAAATTATTTGGAAGATATGGAGTATCGCTTGAAGCCTACCACTATGGAGACCAAACGATTTATTATCGAAACTAAGCTGCTTCCTTACTTTGGGAAGCAAAAAATTTGTGATATTGATACAATAAAGGTTCGAAAATGGCAAAACGAACTAATCTCTTATCGGGATGATGATGGAAAGCCATTCTCTCAAACATATTTAAAGACTGTAAACAATCAGCTATCAGCAATAATGAACTATGCTGTGTCGCATTACCGCCTTCCTGTTAATCCATGTAGGGCGGCCGGCAGTATGGGAAAGAGCAAAGCGGATGAAATGAACATCTGGACGCAGGATGAATATGAAAAGTTTTCAAATTCGAACAATAAGTCTTCTATGAAGCTTGCCTTTGACATTCTCTTTTATACCGGTATGCGTTCCGGAGAGCTTTTGGCACTCACACCTGCAGACATTCTTTCATCAAAAAGAATTGATATCAATAAGAATTATGCAAAAATCAAAGGTGAGGAGCTGTTCCTGGAGCCTAAGACACCAAAGGCTAAAAGATGTATTTCTATTCCAGATTTCTTGTATAACGATATCCAGAAATATATTTCTAAGCTATATGGAATTGGAAACAATGATAGAATTTTTTATTTTCAGAAGACAGCTCTGGCAAAGGAAATGAAGAGAGTATCTGAACGAGTCGGTCTTAAAACAATAAGAGTTCACGATCTTCGGCATTCACATGCCAGTATGCTGATTGATCTTGGTTTTTCGCCTCTGGAGATTGCCGAGCGACTTGGTCATGAATCAGTAAAAACTACACTCGATACTTATTCGCATCTTTATCCGGATAAGGACCAGCAACTTGCGGACAGATTAAATAAGTTTCGCAACAATAGCACAAAATAAGAAAGGAATGATTTATTATGCCAAAAAGATTAAACGGGTCTGCGAATACTGGCAAAAAAATTATGAATAATCTTGAGATTTTCAGTTATTCATATATCGGGCCAGACAATTCTACCGGTACAACTAATTATAGTTTTAAGTGGTCATTTGGAAGTCAAAGTGGTACCGCAGTTATTTCTCTCACCAAAGATAACTGTATAGACCAGTCGTCTACTCTGAATTGTGATCAAAATCGTTATGATTTTCTTCGTCCTCTCGGAGCTTACAACGACCGAACGCTATATGATGTATTTGCCATGATGTTAGATAATGCAGGTATAGAGCACAAATAATTTCTTGAATTTAGCAAAGCATTATGGTATATTAATCGTAAAGAAAGGCATCCGCGGGAACGGATGCCTCTCAGGAGCCCCACTCCAAAGGTGGAGTTTCCCGAGCGAGCTTATTTCTCTATAAAGAGACGCCTACTCTGGTTGCGACAGAGTAGGCATTTTTATTTGCGCTTGTTTCTCTTGTCGAGAAAGGCAAGCAACGCTAATATCAAGCTGCCAAAGGACATCAGCAAAGCCAATATCCCAATGAAAATCGAAATGATCTCATAAGCTGTCATCGGCGCCACCTCCCTTCCTATGTATTCCGGTAAACCGGTTCATCGGCTCGGGAGGCTACCACCCCTGTCGTGGGTTCCATGTGACAAATTCTATCATATTCAGACATCCATTTCAATGTAATTCACATTTTATCACTCTATTTGCAACTATATTCGATTGCACTTTCAATTTGCAACTGTTTTCGATTACGCTTTTACAGGAAGCTGCACATCATGAGAATAATGCTCATTTTGAGTAGGAAAAGTAATGGTACATCATTCTTAACATCACATTAACATCACGAAGCAAAATAAAAGAGCCACAATCCCAGTAAAATAAGGATTTGTGACTCAAATGTCCATTATTCAAATACTGTAATACCACTATGACACAATAGTAATGATTTAGTTTTGATGTCTATTTTCTTCTATCATTTCATTTAACTTTGCAAGAGCATCCCTGATGCCACCTGTTGCCTGAAATACACCACGACGTACTGCCTCTTCTCCCACAAGAATTGTTCCAAGATCTCTGCTTAATATTCCCGGGGTTACCATCCATTCTTCAATTTCTTCTTTTGATGCATCAGAATGGTCTGCTATAAATTGTGTAATTCTATTTTGTGTAAGCTTAAAGTATTCTACTGTCTGTGGTGCTCCAAGAACCGGACCTCCCATTCTGACAGGATGAATTATTACAGTAGCTGACGGTGCGATAAAAGTGTAGTCAGCAGCTACAGACAATGGAACTCCTATAGAATGACTGTCGCCTATAACGAGTGCAACAGTAGGCTTTGACATAGACGATATAATTTCAGCGAGAGCAAGGCCACATGAAACATCTCCTCCTACAGTATTAATAAGAAATAATACACCACTTATTCTCTCATCATATTCAACACCTGCCAATATAGGCAGCATATGTTCATATTTGGTAGTTTTAGTATTATTAGAAGCACATTCATGTCCCTCAATTTCTCCAACTATTGATATAAGCTGGATCGTTTTTCTGCCATCTTCACTTTTAAGAAGCTTTATTCCATATTCATTGATATCATTATCCATAATACACCTCATTTTCTAGCGGTTTAATTTGCACCATGATTCGTTGGTAATATTATGTACAGGATATCGTTTATTATTCTTTGTATATAAATCTAAGTCTTTTTACAAGAACAGCACTAAGCATCCCGATAACAACTCCTGCTATCGTTCCTGATATAAATAATAATGGATAATAATATATAAGTAATTTTGTCTGAAGTATAATCATAGCAAGAACAATCTGACCAAGATTATGGCATACACCGCCTGCTACACTTACGCCATAGATAGAAAATTTATCTATTTTTATAAGAATGAGCATAACAAAATAGCTGAATAATCCGCCCGCGAGACTATAAAACATGCTCGATATGCTTCCAAAAGTCAGTCCACACAGAACAATTCTTATTACTGCTATTCCAAATGCTGTAACAGGACCAAGCATATACATACAGAACACAACAACTATATTGGATATTCCGAGTTTTACACCCGGAATACCAATATTTATAGGTATAAGTGATTCTACATAATTTAATACAAATGCCAGTGCTATCATCATTCCAATTGATGCAACTTTCTTTGACGACATTTAATTCCTCCGGTTATCTGATACTACATTATTTATATAAATATATCTGCCAATATAAAAATATGTACTAACAGCAGTTCTCATTTTTACCATTGCTGCCATTACTGCTGTTAACAAACTTATAATTTGAACAGATGTATTCAGGTGTATAGAATAACAGACATTTATCATCGCTAGTGTGATAAAATACTATTCGCAGTTTTTTGTGACGATATACCATAAACTGATCGCTTGCATTGCTTGGTTCGCCGTACGCTTCATTTAAATCAGAAATAACATTCCATACTTTATTTCTATCTATCAAAAATACACCCATATTTACGAAGCCTTTATAAAAATAATAATAAATATTATCTATATCATCATATTCACTTTTCTGGCAGAATACAAGGCTGTCTGTTTCTTTCTCATATGCTACTATAAGAGGCTTTTTGTCAAGAAATTCGGCATTTGTAAACGTTTCCCCCCAGTCAAATCCAAGAAAATCATTGTCATATTTATAGTCTATATCCGCATCATTGATACTTTCTGTGTTTATATCTGCAACAATATTGTTCTGATATCTCTGATAGAAATCAACTGCAATGCTTATAGCCTTTTCCATAAACGGATCTGATTTAGCGTTATCTCCTTTAGATTCAATAGGAGGTATCCAGCTTTCAGGTGCCATATGTTCTATGAAAACATCTGCTATTTTATTGTCAAACTCTGTTCCACGTCCACGATAAATGATATTCAGAGCTTTTTCAATATTCCAGGCATCTTTGTATTGTCTTTTGCTTGTAAGGGCATCAAATACATCTGCAATCTTTATGATCTTTGATATAATGTTGAGCTGGTTTCCATGCAGTCCATCTGGATATCCAAGGCCATCTATTCTCTCGTGATGGTGTCTTACACCATCGATTATATTTTCGTTCATGCCAACTTCTTCAAGCATTTCCGCACCACGAACGGTATGATTCTTCATCTGTGCAAAATCATTTTGTGTGAATATACTAGGTTTGTGCAATACATAATCAGAGACTCCGATCTTTCCTATATCATGAATCAGAGATGCAAATTCAAGGTCAAACTGAAGATTTTTATCTAAATTCATCCATTTGCCAAGTTCTTTAGAAAGCTGCGCAACACGCTGGGAATGACCCGCTGTAACCGGATCTTTGGCATCTATCACAGATATCATAAGAGATACCATTGAAAAATAAACTTTTTGATGAGCACCTCTTTCTTCCTTTGCCTTGAAATAGATATACATACAAAAAAGCATGGTTGATAAATATGCTATCTGCTGTACACCTAACTTGCATTCAGTACCTATAACAGTATAAGCAGAATCCTCTTCTTCTTTATCAAATATAGGAAGTGGAAAAAATACAAGATATTTGATATCTTTGTAAAAAGATGTTTTTATCTGGACCACCTTTGATCTATGTGCATTTTCCGTAAATAATATGTTTTCCACTTTTTTTCTGCTGTGATGATTCTTCTGGACAATACGTTGAATAAGTATATCATCTTTCTTCAATACAGGATTCACAAGCCTGGCAGAAAGCGACTTTTCAACATTTTTTTTATGATTGAGCATGTACTCTGAATAAGAAGACTCAATATCGCTGTTTACAATGTCTGCAATAAACTTAACTACAGCGTCTATTGGAAGGTATCTTGCAGTTCTTACGTGCAAAATCTTTTTATAAATATATAATCCCACGTATGTAACAGTTGTAAATAAAATATATTCTAAAATAGGCATATATAAATCTGCATATAAAAGAAGATGCCACTGAGCAAGAACAAAAACTGCTATGCATATAAGATATACCCAGATGCTTTTTAACGCTCTTAAAGAAGCAACAGAAAAACCAACTAAACCCACAGCAAAAAGTATTACTGCTATTTTCCAGCCAAATGGCACATATGTATATTCATCAGTTATATTATAATAGTCTATAACATATTTCTCATAAGAAATCGAATATTTGTCTACCAAAAAAATCCCAATGGTACTAAGAAACATACACATTATAGCACCTATATATACTCTAATCGTGTTTGTATTGATTTTATTCATCTAAATTTCCCTCAACATTTATATTTTTTATATGTTTCCCGCCCATATGATATTTTTCATACACTATTATTTTATAACGAAAACATATTCATGTCGAGCCTTTTAATATATTTTCTTAAAAATCCTGTAACAGTTCAGCCATAAAAATATAATCTACAAAACTTGAACTTGTTCATTGTTTTGCTTATTATATTTTTATGGTAGAATAGCCTTTCATTTCTGAAATGAAATAAAC
>CAZFFA010000013.1:0-16022 GCA_964517955.1 uncultured Jutongia sp.
CGATAAATCTGCAACTAGGCTATATCAGCTTGATGTAAGACAGCGAAATTGATTCGTTCTGCATTTTTGACACCTTAATCTAATTAGTAGTAAAAAGATAATCAACACTATCTGAACTTGTTTATTGAATTGTTGACTTTCATTTACAGATATTAATAATACATATTCTTAAAAATACCCTCATATATATTTTATAACAATTAAATATATATGAGAGTATCTATGAAACAAAGTATCAGAACATTTATTATTTTTATCCTAATACCACTGACGGTAGGTGTGTTATCTTCTATTGTCAGCGGGGGTACAAAGCTTTATTCTGCTATCAGCCAACCGGCTCTAAGTCCACCGGGATATATATTCCCCATAGTCTGGACCATACTTTACATTCTTATGGGTATATCTTCATATATCATATATACATCCGGTAGTCCATCTACTACAGATGCACTCAGCGTCTATACACTTCAACTGTTTTTTAATTTCTTCTGGAGTATACTTTTCTTTAAATTTTCACTGTTTTTTCCATCATTTGTATGGTTACTTCTTTTAATCTTTCTGATAATCATAATGATATTAAAGTTCTATTCGATAAATCCAATAGCTGCATATCTCCAGATTCCTTACCTTTTGTGGTGTCTTTTTGCAGCGTATCTTAATCTTATGATATATATACTAAACTAACGAACAATACATTATCTGCAACAGTAATCTTACTTCTTTTTTACCTTTTTCAACATTCCTTTACTGTTTATCCTTACATTGTCCGAATAATTATTGAGCCTTGATATAATTCTCTTTTTCGCTGCACCTTTGCAGACTACCGGCTGATAATTGTTTATATTGTCTTTTCCACTAAGCCTGCATGGGATAACTTTTGCATTCTTCTTACTGATAAGTTTTCCGTTCTTTACAACAAATGTCTGCTGGAAGATAAATGTATCTTTATCACTTGGATTTGTGTTGCCACCAAAACAGAAATTGCCTGTGCTGTAAAGTATATAACTTCCCTTGTACTTCGATATCTTCTGTATAACATGTGGATGATGTCCAATTACAAGGTCTGCACCCATATCAATGGCAGTATGGCTTAGTTTGACCTGTATATCAGCTATAGTTTGTGTATGTTCTATGCCTGAATGCATACTCATGATTATAACGTCCGGCTTCTTTTTCTTAATTCTCCTCATCTGTTCTTTAAGCTGTCTTACAGCACTTGATGGAGAATAGACACTTGAAACCGAAACAAGTCCAACCCTGATTCCATTTACTATTTTAATAGTAGACTTATATTCCGTTGAAAAAGCAATATATGCCTTTTTAAATGTTTTAATTGTATCTTTACGGCTTATTTCCCCATAATCTCTTGTATGGTTATTGGAAAATGATACTGCCTCGATCGAACCTTTTTTAAGAATATTGATATATGATGGTTTTCCTCTGAATGCCCACTGCTTGTCTGCTCTGGAACCTCTGTTGCTCAGCGTCCCCTCAAAGTTGACAAGAGTAAGATCATCCTTTTCAAATACTTTCTTTACCTTCTTAAAAAAGTAATCCGGTGTCTGTTTATTGTACATCTGGAAAAAATTCACGCTTGCCGGCTGTTTAATATCACTTGAAAGTGTTACATCTCCGGCTGCACTCAATGTAAATTGCTTCTTTTCCGTCGTCTTTGCTTCTACCTTATTATTGCCCCATGCTGCCGTATGCCCCAATGATAATGATACAACTATTGCTGCACACATCATCCTTTTTGCTATTTTACTGTAAATTCCCATACCTTCTCCTCTCAAATCAACCAGACAGAATCTATCTTCCGGTATCATAGGCTGGTGTATAATCCAGCCTATATCTTTAAAATCTATACAAGACTTGGTATCTGAACCTGAACATCAACATCTGCATCATAATCAACACCTTCGATACCAAAACCAAATATCTCATAGAATTCCTGCCAATATCCATCTATATCAGCAACTTCTTTGATATTTTCCTCAGAAACCGTATTCCATATCTTTCCTACAGCCTCCTGCACTTCCGGCTTCATCTCATAATCGTCCATTCTTATAAGATTTTTTTCATCTGTTGGAACCTTATCTGCACATATACGGTCATGCATCATTCTGTACATCTGCTCTATACAGTCTTCATGAAGATTTTTTTCTTTCATTACTTTAAAAAGTATAGAAAGATATAAAGGTACAATCGGAATAGCCGCACTTGACTGTGTAACAACCGCCTTATTTACTGAAACATACGCCTCAATGCCGTCTATCTCTTCATTCATGACATCTGCTGTCTTATAAAGATCAGCCTTTGCCTGGCCAATTGAGCCATTGTAATATATAGGATATGTAAGCTCCGGTCCTATATATGAATAAGCTACTGTTTTTGCACCATCTTCAAGAACATCTGCTTCCTTAAGAGCATCTATCCAGAGTCTCCAGTCCTCACCGCCCATTACCTTAATAGTATTGGCTATTTCCTCCTCTGTGGCAGGCTCAATAGTAGCCTCTGATATTTTGTTGGTCATAAGGTCTATAGTTTTATTGGTATAACTTTCCTTTGTAGTTTTAAGAACTGAACGATATGTAACTCCATCAGGAGCCTTGCGTCTTGGGGCAGCTATACTGTATATAACCATATCTGCCTTACCCCAGTCATTCTTTATCATCTGTATAACTTCATCTTTTATCTCCTGGGAATATGCATCTCCATTCACAGTCTTTGCATAATAGCCATCTGCCGTTGCAAATTCTTCAAATGCCGCTGTATTGTACCAGCCTGCTGTTCCGGTTCTTTTCTCTTTTCCACCTTTATCAAATATAACACCAATTGTATCTGCACCACACGCATATGTAGCTGAAATACGGCTTGCAAGACCATAGCCCATAGATGAGCCAATTACAAGAACTTTCTTAGGGCCTTCTGCCTTTGGCTGTGATTTTACATAATCTATCTGAGCTTTCACCGCTGCTTTGCATCCTTGTGGATGTGCTGTTGTACATATAAATCCCTTTACTTTTGGTTGAACGATCATTCTTTCATTTTCCTTTCTGTTACTTTAAATAACCTTTCCCATAAGGAAAGGTTTAACTATTATACTCTCTTTTATATGATATCATAAAAGAACTGCAAGGTAAACAAATCTTTGTTTTCCGGCAGTTCTTTCATGTTGATTATTGATTATTCTTTATATAACTCAAAACACCCTGTTTCAGTCTTGCAAGACCATCTTCCAGTGTTGCCTTTGTACATGCCATATTCATACGCACAAAGTATCTTCCATCTCCGCCGTATTCTCTGCCTTCAGAGATATAAAGCCCTGTCTCCCTGCGTATATACTTTGTAAATTCAACAGAATCATCTGTCACTTTATGACAGTCAATCCACAAAAGATAGGTTACATCTGTCGAAACAACGCGAAGCATAGGAAGTTCTTCTGCTATAAACTCCACCACTCTGTTTTTATTCGCCTGAATATATTCTCTCAATTCATCAAGCCATTCTCTTCCATGGGTAAATGCTGCTATAGCCGCATCCACTGCAAATGCATTTGGTTCGGCAACTTCATCTGTATTGAGCCTTCTCCACATCTTATGGCGAAGCAATTCATCAGGAACAACAACTGCTGCCGTCTGAAGCCCTGCTATATTGAATGTTTTTGTCGGAGCAATACATGTAACACTTATCTCCCTGCATGTATCTGACACCGACGCAAATGGCGTATACTCTTTGCCCGGTGCTGTCAGGTCACAATGTATCTCATCTGATATAACAGTTACATGATATTTCTTACAGAGTTCACCGATTCTTGAAAGTGTTTCCCTGTCCCATATTTCACCCACAGGATTCTGTGGATTACAAAGGATCATAAGAGATGTCTGTGGATTTGCAAGTTTTTCCTCAAGATCTTCCCAGTCCATGCTGTATCTATTGCCATCATACTTAAGTTTATTCTCAAGAACATTTCTTCCATTGTTCAATATACTATTGAAAAATATATTGTAGACAGGTGTCTGGATAACGACATTCTCTGCCGGTGTTGTCAGCTTTCTTACTGCACTTGATATAGCCGGAATTACACCTGTACAAAAAATAAGCCACTCCTTTTCTATAGTAAAGTTGTGATACTTTTTCCACCAGTCCATATATGCCTGATACCATTCATCAGGTATTATGCTGTAGCCAAATACACCATGTCCGGCTCTTTTCATTATAGCTTCCTGAATCTCCGGTGCAGTCTGAAAATCCATATCTGCAACCCACATAGGAAGTTCATTGTCTGCAACATCCCACTTAAGAGAAGATGTTCCACGTCTATTTACAGCCTTGTCAAAATCGTATTTCATCTTTTTATCCCCTTTCCATTATATTCTATAAGCTCCATCATTCATCTCTCATTATCAAGTCTGAAATCATCATAAATAACGACAGCTTTAAATATACTTTCTTAATACAAATCTCTAGTTTTCAACTATAATTGTAGTCTTATCCGGATCAACTTTATCCTTATCTACTATAAGTTTATCTATATATTCTGCACGTATAGTTCCCGATGATGGATTGAATACACTGTCAATTTTCCCTTTGATATCAACATCAACAGATGAATATTCAAATGCAAGAGTTGTATTCAGAAGACGGCAGTTCTTCATAACAAGATTATCTATATAACACATTCCCTGCAGACTTTCAATAGTACAGTTTATCAATGTAAGATTTTTTGCATTCCATCCAAGATATTCCCCGGATATAAATGAATCATACACTGTTACATTCTCACTGTTCCAGAATGCGTCTTTGGAAAGCATCTTTGCATTGTGTATCTCCATATTCTTTACACCATCAAATGAATAGTTGCCTGTAAGATTGAAATGGTCTATTTTCAGATTGCTGCTATTCATCGCAAAGTAATCACCATTGGCAGCAACATTGTCCATCACAACATCATCACAGCTCCAGAGTGTTTCCGCAGCATCCGGCATATCCACGTTGGATAACTTTATTCCCCTGCATCGTCTAAAATTTTTGGGTGCCATGATTATGCTGTCAGATACAGAAATATTGTCTGTATACCACACGCCTGCTCTTGCCATCTCAAACCATGTGCAGTCTTTTGTCACAATATTTTTACTGTACCAGAAAGGGTACTTCCATTTAAACATACATCCATTGAGTTCAATGTCATGGCACTCCTTAAGAGGTGATTCACCATCTGCAAATGTACTATCATATATTTTAAGATTACTTTCTTTAAATAATGCTCTTTCTCCTGTCAGATATTCCTGTCTTATTTCTCTATTCTGTCCCATATCTGCCTCCTGTATTTTATCTTTTAACTTTATTTTATAAACAAAATGCTTGGTGCAAATGTATTTTGACCCAAACCGATGCAACGGATTGCTATCTGCCTTTGACCCTTGTATCATAAACAATTATACTGCAATATACACTATAAACCGTAAAATGTACACACTTTTTTTAAATTATATAGACCAATTGTAACAGTTCAGCCATTAAACATTTCAATTCTTAATCATATTTCATTTTCTTTCCCTTTTTGCTTAGGTGAATGACCATACTTTTCTACATATGCCCTGTAAAAACTTGAATAATTGGTAAATCCGCTTTTATAACATACTTCTGTCATTGAAATATTCTTTTTCATAAGACCGACGGCAAGAAAAAGCCTTTTTTCAGTAATATATTCTTTTATTGTATATCCTGTTTCTGCCTTAAAACAATGCATAAGATACGAACGGTTCAGATGAACTGCAGATGCTATATCGTCTATGCAGAGAGGAGCTGTAAGGTTATCATTTATATATTTCATTATAGCAATAGTATTTTCATTGTGGCTTACCGGCTCTATATATCTGACACTTCTGCTTGCAGCTATGTTATTCAAAAGTACAAGATACTCTACAAGTCTGCATTTTTGAAGCAGATTCCATGACTCATACTGACTGCATACCTTATCTGTAAGTTCATTTATCTTTACTGCCACAGATGAATTATCTCCGGCACGATGCCTTATCACATGTTCGCCTTCTTTATTGCATTTGTCAAAACATTTAGACAATCCATATTCACGATACTTCTCCATAAATTCTGTTGAAATATATATGATGATTCTCTCATATTTCTCACCATCCATCGGTACCGGTCTGTGGATCTCTCCCGCATTTACAAGTACGATATCATAAGGATTAAGCTCATATTCTCTTCCTTCTATATTGTAATGTACACTTCCACTTATAAGTACAAATATCTTGGCAAAGTCATGATAATGCGGTGGCACTTCCCGCTTAGGTATATCAGATATATGAAATACCCTATAGTCTGTGTCCAGATATCCACGTTCTTCATAATATTGTTCCTGCATATATCAGCCTTCTTTCATTTCAATTATATTGTTCCATAATCTGACATTTATATTCTAAAATAACACATTATATGCAATATTTTAAGCATTTTTCGTGTATTTATATCGCTTTATGTCAAATATATTGAAAGTATACTAATTGAACGGAGGCACTTATTATGAGTCTATTTGAAGGATCTGGTGTAGCTATGGTTACACCTATGAATAAAAATGGTTCTATCAATTATGATAAATTGGAAGAACTTATCGAACGCCAGATTGAAGAACATACAGATGCACTTTTTATATGCTGTACAACCGGAGAAGCAGCAACCATGACAGAAGAAGAGCATATAGGTACTATCCGATTCGCTGTAAACAGGGTAAAGGGACGAATCCCTGTTATCGCAGGAACCGGCTCCAACAACACCAGTCAGGCTGTCCAGATGAGTATATATGCAGAAAAAGCAGGTGCCGATGGCGTTCTACTTGTCACCCCTTATTACAACAAGGCAACTCAAAAGGGTATGGAAGCTCATTTTTCAACTATTGCCAAATCAATAAAACTTCCTGCCATTCTGTATAATGTACCCGGAAGAACAGGCTGTTCTCTCTCACCACAGACAATAGCTCATCTTGTAAAAAATATTGATAATATTGTCGGAGTAAAAGAGGCATCTGGCAATATAAGCTTAATTGCACAAATTATGAATTTATGTGACGGCAATATCGACCTTTATTCTGGAAATGATGACCAGATAATTCCTATACTGTCTCTTGGAGGAAAAGGAGTTGTATCAGTTCTTTCCAATATTGTTCCCAGATATGTCCATGATATGACTAATTCATATTTTTCAGGCAATACCACAAAAGCTGCTAAGATGCAGCTTGACTGTATTCCACTATGCAACGCTCTCTTTTGTGAAGTAAATCCTATACCGGCAAAAACAGCCCTCAATATCATGGGCTTTGGTGCATGTTCATTGCGAATGCCTCTTAGCGATATTGAACCCCAAAATTATGAAATTGTAAAAAAAGCTCTTAATGATTTTAAAAAAATTTATAACTTTAATTAATAAAATAATCTGACATTTTAATAAATCCCCTGGTGATAGATTTCATCGTTTTTTATATCTATCCAGGGGATTATTTTATCTATTATTATTTTTTTTAGAATTAAGCTTATCCTCATACATTTTTTGATCTGCCTCACGTAAACAGTCGTTAATACTATTGTGATGAATACTGTCAAATTTACAATATGCATTAGCTATGTAGAAATTTTTTGAATACACTTTCTTATATTCATCTATCAATATAAGCAGTTCCTTTCTTGCTTTTTCTACTTTTACATATGAACATGATGGTGCAATTACAGCAAACTCATCACCACCAATCCTATATACCAAACCACATTCCCTATAAGACTCACTTATCATCAATGCTGCATCCCGTATAAGTTTATCTCCTTTAGCATGGCCCAAAGTATCATTGACTACTTTAAGATTATTTACGTCAAATTCAAGCAGAAATAATGAATCATTCGGCTGTATCGCCTCAAGTTCACGCTCAAAGCAGTTACGGTTTCTTGTTCCTGTAACTGCATCATATTTGAGTCTTGTTTCACGGAGAAATACATAATACAATATCTCTGTTACTGCAATACCGCCCCACATTATCTGAATCCTTATATCTATCATCTGAATTATACTTGACGTAAACAGTAATGCCAATAACACCCAAAGATATATTCTTTCTGATCTGTCAAATTCTTTCGACATACTGATATGAACATAAAATATTATTATAAGTCCCCAAAAGGATATCAATATATTTATAAAAAACAGCGGACCTCTTTGGTATACTCCATTCTTATCTATCGAAAATATCCATCCAGTCCATATACTGGTTATAACAAAAATTTCACCTACTATAGCAGGTGCCATTATCAGAATACTTTTTCTTCTGAAAGACTCATTGAATGCCAATCCAAATGTAACCGGTATAAGAAACACAAGTCCGATAGATATTGCATTTATAACGAATGACAGTATTCTTGTGCCACCTGACGGATTGTCATTTAAAATAGAAACCAATACATCTAAAATTGTAACAATAAGCGTCATGCTTACTGTCACCCGGTACATTCGTATCTTATATTCCTGTAAAAGACCACTCGAATATATCATGCATAGCAGAAAAAATAAAACTACTATTCCAAGGATATCTCCACTTGGAAAACATATCATTTCTTTCATAATCCTCCTTAAACGTCTGTGCGCAACTTCACAAACCCTGCAAAGTCAAAAATACGGACTCTGCATATCACGAAAGTCCGTATTTTAATGCAGCCGGCTATCAGCCTGTAATGTTACTGTATCCAAACACCTTTAACAGATTTCTGCTCCGGCAGGCATCTTTTTCTCTGGTGTTACAAGTGCAAGATTTCCATCTGCATCTTCTGCACAAAGAAGCATGCCTTCTGAAAGAACACCGGCAAGTTTAGCCGGTTTCAGATTGACAAGAACCATAACTTTCTTTCCAACCATTTCTTCTGCACTGTAATACTGCTTTATACCGGATACTATCTGCTTAATCTGGCTTCCAATCTTAACCTTTGAGCAAAGAAGTTTCTTTGATTTCTTAACTTCTTCACATGCTATTATTTCACCTACCTGAAACTGCATTTTTGTAAAATCATCAAATGTTATCTCAGGTTTAGCTTCTATATCAATTACATCTTCATCTTCTTTTGCTCCGCCTGCTGCCGCAGCCTGGGCTGCTTGAATTTCTTCAGCCTTTGCAAGAACTTCCTTTACATCAAGTCGCATAAATAATATTTCCGGTTTCTCTGTAACTTTTGTTCCTGATACATATAAACCAAACTTATCCATAGACTCAAGACTTCTCTTTGATGCATTAAGCTGTGCAAGAATTTTTTCTGTAGTTTCAGGCATAAATGCTTCAAGAAGGCTTGCACCAATTGTAATACCTTCTATAAGATTGTAAAGGACTGTAGAAAGTCTGTCTTTCTTAGCTTCATCCTTTCCAAGTACCCAAGGCTCTGTCTCATCGATATATTTATTGCATCTCTTAAAGATTGTAAATACTTCTGTTATAGCATCTGCCACACGAAGTTTATCCATCTTCTCAATTACTTTGCCCGGTACATCTAAGATAAATGATTTAAGTTCGTCATCTACAGACTCTGTAACTCCCTTGTCCTCTGCAACACCGCCAAGATATTTATTGGTCATAGAGATTGTTCTGTTTACAAGGTTACCCAGTGTATTGGCAAGATCTGAGTTCATTCTTTCTACCATGAGTTCCCATGTTATAACACCATCATTCTCAAATGGCATCTCATGAAGTACGAAATAACGGACAGCATCTACACCAAACATATCTACGAGATCATCAGCATATATAACATTACCCTTAGATTTACTCATCTTGCCATCACCCTGAAGAAGCCAAGGATGACCAAATACCTGCTTTGGAAGTGGCTCACCAAGTGCCATAAGCATGATAGGCCAGTAAATTGTATGGAATCTTATTATATCTTTTCCGATAAGATGAAGATCTGCCGGCCAGAATTTAGCGTAAAGATCTGTGCCATCTGCATCAAGCTCATTGTTGCCATCAACATCATATCCAAGACCTGTGATATAGTTACTAAGTGCATCAAGCCATACATATACTACATGATTCGGATCGAAGTCTACAGGAATGCCCCACTTAAATGAAGTACGTGATACACAAAGATCCTGAAGTCCAGGAAGAAGGAAATTATTCATCATCTCATTCTTACGTGATTCCGGCTGAATAAATTCCGGATGAGTATTGATATGCTCGATAAGTCTGTCAGCATATTTGCTAAGTTTAAGGAAATATGCCTCTTCCTTTGCCGGCTGGCACTCTCTTCCACAGTCAGGACATTTACCATCTACAAGCTGTGATGCTGTAAAGAATGACTCACAAGGTGTACAATACATTCCCTCATAAAAGCCCTTGTAAATATCTCCCTGAGCATAAAGTTTCTTAAATATCTTTTGAACCTGTTTCTCATGATAATCGTCTGTAGTACGAATAAATTTATCATATGATGTATTCATAAGATCCCATATAGACTTAATCTGTCCTGAAACATCATCTACAAATTTCTTAGGTGTGATACCTGCTTCACCTGCTTTAAGCTCGATCTTCTGACCATGTTCATCAGTACCTGTCTGAAAACGTACATCATAGCCTTCCTGTCTCTTAAATCTTACTATACTATCTGCAAGAACTGCCTCATAAGTATTACCAATATGTGGTTTACCTGATGTGTAAGCAATAGCTGTTGTTAAATAAAATTTCTTTTTATCTGCCATTTTATCAATCCCTTCTTTTATACAGATTTTATATATTGAAAACACGAAGTTTTATATAGAGCAAAAAACGCCTTTAAGAATAAATTTCTTAAAGACGAGTATCTCCTCGTGTTACCACTTTAATTTATCCATATCTCACGATACAGACCTCAATAGCTGCATAATATACAGCGCAACGCTTTAACGGGCGTTCCCGTCGTAGCCTAAATAACATAAACTCCATATTAATTCGGTACGAGGCTCCAAGACCATCTTCAATAGTTTTTAATATTCCCTTTCACAGCACCCGGGTTCTCTGTAATATCATCCACTATCTACTCTTCCTTTCACAGCCTTTATATATTCTTGTTTATTTTAGTCTGACATACTAACTTTGTCAACTATTTTTCAAATGGGCTGATGTACATTTGCAACAGTTCAGCCTTTCATTACATCAATTCATAAACCTGCCAGCTACCGCTGTCAGTCGCTGCTACGTACATTTGCAAATTCTATCATATGCTTACGAAGGTGAATCGGTATCATATTTCTTTGACGTTCATGGCTCTTTCTCTCTTCTACTGCTATTGTATCAAAGAATATCTTCCATAGACCGGAATATTCCTCTTCTTTTTTGTTCAGCTCTGTAAGCTTTAATTCTTCTTCATCTGTAAGCAGTCGTATCTCCCATCTTCCGTCCGGATTGTGAAATGATGCTTCATGATGAGTTATATCATATATAATAAACCATTCCGGATTGAATCTGTCTGCAAAATGCTCTGTAACCATTGGAAGTATCCTATGTTTAGGTTCCATAACTCCCAAAAGAAGCGCAGGACTTTTCTGAACTTCTTTAAATCTCATTATCTCTACAAATCTGTTTATTTCATTATTTACATTGCGATTGATGACAAATATCCTCCGCACACAATCAAGCTGCATTGCCTGTGTAACCTTTGCTCCAATAGTAAAACCATATGTCACAAACTGATATATCACATCTGCTTTATCCGGCTCAGATGATACGGCTGCCCTCATAATATAATTATATGCTTCATATGAGATTTTTTCTCTAACTGCTTTCAATACACTTCTTACTTTCTTTTCAGAACTCTCAACCTGTATATACTCTGAAAACAGCTCCATTTCAAAACTCTGTTCCTTATTCAATGGCATTATGCGTATATATTCATGACCATATCCCGATATTCCCGCTTCATATATGGCACTGAATATCCCATCTACACTGTCTTCACACTGATATATCCGTAATGTTTTCATAACACTCAACTCTTCTCTGTTCTTATAAACTTTACAAACCGGCACATAATCTTACAGCAAATCACCCTGCACTTCCCAACTGGAAGTCATCGAACAGGGTAAGCTGTTTATAGGTTATATTCTCTCCAAATCCTTCCATAACATCCGGTTCTTTATCCAAAATATTTCTTGTAATATAATCTTCCTCAACTTTGAGAAAATCATACATCATATGGCCATTGCATGTTATGAAATATATCGCTCTTTTCATGACAACTCCCATTGCCTTAAGCATATCAAAATCTACTTTTCCGCTCTTTCTTGCACCTATGATCCTGCTGGCAGATTTCATTCCTATGCCCGGTACACGAAGCAGGGTATTGTAATCTGCCGTATTGATCTCAACAGGAAAATCCTCCATATGACCAAGTGCCCAATCACACTTAGGGTCAAGATACGTATTAAAGAATGGTCTTTTTTCTGATAATAGCTCTCCTGCTTCAAAACCATAATATCTTAGAAGCCAGTCTGCCTGATATAATCTGTGTTCCCTTCTAAGCGGCGGCTGACCTCCATTTATATCTAACGCTGAATCATTATTAACATTGACAAAAGCCGAATAAAATACCCTTTTTAAGTCAAACTTCTGATACAGAGCTTCTGTGACGGATAAAATCTGATAATCACTTTCTCCCGTAGCTCCAATTATCATCTGTGTAGACTGTCCTGCCGGTACAAATCCACGACTTGTATCATTGCGGTTCCATTGTGTAAGCGCAGTATGATCTTTCTTTATATCCGGCAGATATATTCCTGATTCCTTCATAGTTATGTCTGGATTTTTTCCAGCCGGTTCTTTTAAGGAAATTTTTTCTACATTCTCAATAAATGTATTCTGATCTGAATTTTCTATAAAGCTGCTACGCTTATATGCATTGCTGATCATCTTATCTGATGCCATATATCTTCCCATACGCTTCTGAGTATGCCAGAATGCACTACGATTGCCACCTTTCATGCCAAGTGCTTCTCTGCTCTCAGCCATACCGGCCTGTATCTGACGCATAGGAATAAGGATATTGCGTCTGCTCTTATTTGGCGCAAGTTCCTTAAGTCCTGCTTCTGTAGGCAGCTCAAGATTTACACTCATCCTGTCCGCATACCAGCCTGCCATCTCAATCAGTTCAGGCGATGCTCCGGGAATCGACTTGCAATGTATATAACCATTGAATTTATGAACAAGTCGTAGGTCATGCAGAGTCTTACATATAAGCTCCATAGTATAATCGGGTGACTGAACTATACCTGAACTTAAAAACAATCCTTCTATATAATTCCTTCTATAAAATTCCATTGTAAGCTCACATACTTCTTCCGGCGTAAATGTTGCTCTGGGAATATCGTTGGTCACTCTGTTGATACAATATCTGCAATTATATATACACTCATTTGTAAATAATATCTTTAACAGAGAAACGCATCTTCCATCAGCCGCAAAAGAATGGCATATTCCTGCTGCAGATGTAGCTCCGAGCTCTCCCTTTTTAGACTTCCTTGCCACACCGCTCGAAGTGCATGCAACATCATACTTCGCTGCATCTGACAATATTTTTAATTTATCTGATATAGTAGCATTTCCTTCAAATATCATAGCATCGCCTTCCGAACGTTTGTTCTTTTTTGTTTTATTATATCATCCGAATATATGTTCGTCAAGTTTTCTTATCTTCCACCATACCTATTGCTCATTTTTATGGATTTTATTTTATTTCTATTTATTCCATCATCATACACAACTACGTCCCGACATTTTTTATTATTTTTAAATATGTTCCCTTTAAATACTATATTTTCACATTTCGCAAGAATAATCTCACATTTATAATTTCCCCTTTTGAAATCATTATCAATCACCTTACACCCATAAACAACACCTGTTGTTTCATCATTACTCCAGCCACCGATACGCAGCCCGCTTTCATAATTATCATAAATTATGTTTTCACAAACCTTTATATTCTGTACACGATTTTCATCAGAATAATAATTTCTCCATTCCTCAGAACCTATTTCAATCCCATAATGATTTTTAAACACTTTATTGCCTTTTACCAGAACATCTCTGGCTCCATCAACATAAATTCCTGCATTCTCAGCAAAAGGACTTCTGCAATTATACACTGTGTTTCCGATGCACTGACAATTTCTTGGCTGATCCAGCAATGTAATAGGACAATATTCTGCATTTCCATAGAAATCTATTCCAATATTCGTGTTGTTGTAAATCTTATTCTTCTTTACATAAATATACTTGCAATTTCCTGCTACAGATATATTTTCAGACCAGCCATTCACATTGTCATGAACTTTGTTGCTTAATATATAAATATGATGAATACTCTTTTTCCTTTCACCCAGAAGCAGAATAGCATTGGAATTTCCACCAGGTTTCAATTTACTTCCCGGCTCTGTAGTAACAAGCTTTTCAAATTCACAATTTCGGATGGTAATATTATTTTCAGACTGTTCCAAAAGTATGCCACATACATCTTTTGCTTTCATATCACCTATCTTAAGCCTTTGAATTTTAATATAGCTGCACCCATTTATATTAAATGCTGCACCACTTTTATTTTTACTGCCAGAAATTATAACCTTTTCGTTTTTATATGCTGTCACTGTAATACAGCCTCTATTCTTACTGCCAGATTTATGAAAAACAAATGGACCTTTATATGTTCCTTTCCTTACATAAATTGTTGTCCCCTCTGTTGCCATATCCATTGCTTTTTGAAGAGAATTTAACGGATGTTTTTTATCTCCTGATGCATTTTTATCCCCATTCTTTGCAACATAAATCGTATGTATAGCAGACTCTGACTTTGTAGCCCTGGAATAACTTCCGGCATTTGCAAGCAGCATCAAAGTTATGATGCTTACTAAAAATATCTTTTTTCCATATTTATTTATCATCATATTATCACCCTTTCATCATTAAATGTAACTTTGTCATAGACTTTTTATCCCTTTGCAAAATTATTTTTAACTTACTAATATTGTAACATAAAATAAGGACACCGAAAATTAAATCTTTTATATTGATTATTCTCTTTGCAAGCTGTAAAGACATTCCTTCCTGTTCGATATTTCCTTGCATTTACATTTATCTAATAGTAAACTTATCTTTGTTATATCTGCTTTTATTCCCAATATTTCTATACTTACAAATTTTTGCCATATTAGAAATTTATACTTAAAAGCAGCTAAAATATAACAGTATATTTAACAATAATTTTTTCAAGACTTTACTAAACGAAAGGACATAAATAAATGAATAAAAAACTACTGACTACATTACTTGCAGCATCGCTTATTGTACAGTCGTGCATACCCTCTCTGCATACAGATGCAAGTACAAAAGGAACCAGCCCTTTTACCAGTTCTACATATACACATGCGGATGCATTTGATGGTATGAATGTATACCATGGTATTGATGTTTCTTATTACAACGGTACTATCAACTGGACAAAAGCAAAAGCTGCAGGTGTACAGTTTGCAATAATCCGGGTAGGCTATCGTGGATATGGAGCTGCCGGAACATTATGTACTGATACACAATTTCTAAACAATATTAAAGGTGCACAGGACGTAGGAATAAAAATCGGTGTTTATTACTTTACTGAAGCAATCAATACTACAGAAGCTATTGAAGAAGCTAATTACTGCATCGACAAAATAAAAGGTTATGATGTTACTCTTCCTGTTGTAATTGACTATGAATATCCAACAAGCGGGGGAAGTCCCGTTGGACGTATGTATAAGGCAAAACTTAGCAAAACTGCTGCCACAGCCAATGTACAAGCCTTTTGCGACACGATCAAAAAGGCAGGATATACACCGATGGTTTATGCCAACAAAAGTGATTTTGCTAATCTTATAGATGGCACCTCACTTTCCAAAAAATATAAAATATGGCTTGCAAATTATACGACCAAAACTACATTTTCCAATAAGTACGAATTCTGGCAGTACACAAGTTC
>CAZFFA010000013.1:16122-23755 GCA_964517955.1 uncultured Jutongia sp.
CCAAAAGCACCTTCTTCATTTAAGGGGACTCCAGCAACCAAGACAGTAACCCTTAAATGGAAAGCTCCGTCAAATGTCAGCGGTTATCAGATATACAGAAAAACAACTTATAATGGTACATATAAAAAGATAAAAACCATATCGAACCCGGCTACCGTTACATATAAGAATACAGCTCTTGAAAATGAGCACGAATACTACTACAAAATACGTTCATATACAAAAGCAGGTTCAAAAACATACTATAGCGGTTATAAATCATTAACAATATCCGCCCAGTCAACTGACAAGGCCGCTATTGCCAATTCAAAACTAAAGCTGCTTAAGACCCCTTCATCCTCTTTTGCAGCACTTAAAACCATTCCAAAGAATGCTACTGTTGTTTACCTTGGCAAAACCTATCTTAACAACAAAAGCAAATATTTACACATCCAATACACTGTTTCCGATAAATCCTACACAGGATATATGAAGGAAACATCTGCACTCAAATATTACAAGCTTGGGACTACGACAGCCAATCTCAATATGCGTGATGGAGCCGGAACTGACAAAGATAAGGTTACACTTATCCCCGGCAATACTCCTATAGCTATTCTTGGCAGTGCAAAATATAAAGGTGATATCTGGTACAAAACCCAGTATCTTTCCGGCTCCAAACTTTATACGGGGTATGTTATATCTACATATATAAAATAACACGTATATACCGAATCATAATACTTTGTGCACAAAGTATATACAGCAAAAGGGTATGTCCCATTTACAGGACATACCCTTTATTGTATTGTAATTTTATTCGTTTGCTGTAATTATGTTTCAGTGTTGTAATTACTTATAATCAAACTTATACACCATCACTGAAAGAGGTGGCAGATTCATTGATATAGAATTTTTCTTTCCTTCACATTCTATCTGTTCTGCACTTACTGTTTTATTATTCTTAACGCCTGTTCCACCAAACTTCTTATCATCTGATGAAAGAACAAGAGAATATTTACCGGCACATGGTACACCGATACGATAATCATCATATTCAACAGGTGTAAAGTTACATACAAACAACAATTGATTTTTTGCTGATGAGCCTCTTCTTACAAAGCCGACCGTACTCTGCTCAGCATTGTCACAGCTCATCCATTCAAATCCCATTGTATCGTTGTCATTCACATACATTGCATCATACTTTGTATAAAGATCGTTAAGTGCCTTTACATATGCACGCATTTCCCTATGCATATCATAGTCAAGAAGATTCCAGTCAAGACTTCTTGCCTCACTCCACTCTCTAAACTGTGCAAATTCCTGTCCCATAAAGAGTAGTTTCTTTCCGGGATGACCATACATGAATCCATATGCTGTACGAAGATTTGCAAATTTATCCTCATACTCACCCGGCATCTTTTCAATCATTGAGCCTTTACCATGTACTACTTCATCATGTGAAAGCACCTGTATAAAGTTTTCACTATACGCATACTGCATACTGAATGTAAGCTTATTGTGATTGAATGAACGGAAATATGGATCAAGCTTCATATATTCAAGGAAATCATTCATCCAGCCCATATTCCACTTAAACATGAATCCAAGTCCTGAAAGCTCAACAGGTGCAGTTACACCTGCCCATGCAGTAGATTCCTCTGCAATTATGGCAGTACCCGGAGCCAGTTTTTCAAACTGCTCATTCATGTGTCTGAAAAGATTTATAGCATCATAATTTTCATTGCCACCGTTTTCATTTGGCAGCCATTCACCATCATTCTTGCCATAATCAAGATACAGCATTGAAGCAACCGCATCAACTCTCAAACCGTCTATATGGAATTTCTTCAACCAGAAAAGACCATTGGCGATAAGGAAGTTTTCAACTTCACGCTTTCCATAATTGAATATATATGTTCCCCAGTGAGGATGCTCGCCACGTCGTGGGTCCGGATGCTCATAAAGAGGCTGTCCATCAAATCGGCCAAGTCCATGTTCGTCCTTTGGAAAATGAGCCGGAACCCAGTCAAGTATTACATGGATTCCATGTTTATGCATATAATCTACAAAATACATAAAGTCTTCCGGTGAACCATATCTTCTTGTTGGAGCGTAATATCCTGTAACCTGATAACCCCATGAACCATCAAATGGATGCTCTGCAATACCCATAAGTTCTACATGAGTATATCCCATATCATTAACATACTCTGCAAGCATAGGTGCTATCTCACGATAATTGTAGAAACCATCTTCTGTCCCATCATCCTTCTTATGCCATGATCCGATATGAACTTCGTATATTGACATTGGCTCTCTGTGCATCTTAACTCGTGTATCCTGTGCCCTCTTCTTCATCCAGTCTGCATCATCCCACTTATAGTTTGTAAGATCTGCAACAACAGATGCATTATCCGGTCTGAGTTCTGCACTATTGGCATATGGATCCGACTTCATAAGCACTTCACCTGTACGTGTAAGTATCTGATATTTATATATAGCTCCGGCATCTACCCCCGGAATAAATATCTCGTATACACCCGACACCTGAAGTGTACGCATAGGATGAAGTCTGCCATCCCATAAATTGAAGTTTCCAACTACGCTTACGGCTCTTGCATGAGGTGCCCACACAGCAAAATATGTGCCTCTTACACCATCAATTGTCATAGGGTGTGCACCAAGTTTATCATATATCTGATAATGCTTTCCTTCTGCAAAAAGATAAAGGTCATCATCACTGATCTGTGGTTCAAAACAATACGGATCTACCAAATCCACAACATCGCATTCCGAATACTGAACCTGAAGTCTGTATGGCTTCTTATATTTCTTTCCATCAACATAAATTCCAAAGAATCCCGAACCCGGTTCAACTTCCTCCAGTTCAACTTTATTCTTTCCGGACATATCAACTACAAAAACTTTCTCTGCTTCAGGACGATATGCCGTGAAAACCTGTCCCTTATTGAAATCATGTAGTCCCAATATGTTATGAGGTGCGTTGTGCTTTCCTGCAATTACCTCATCAAATTCCACCCAATTAATCCACTGATCTAATTTTTCCTGCATACGCTTTTCCCCCCATAGATTATTTTACATTACTGCCACGCACCGGGCGTTGGCAGTAAATATTTTATTCCTATGACATCTTATTTACCAGTTCTGTAACTGCTTTTGCCATTTCATCAGATCTGCTGTCTGCATCTTCAAGTGATGTGCCAACAACTCCATAGTAGAATTTAATCTTTGGCTCTGTACCGGATGGTCTTACACACATCCATACATTGTCTGACATATCAAAGTAAAGAACATTTGACTTTGGAAGTCCTGTAGGTTTAACTTCGCCTGTTGCAATGTCAGTGATCGTATCAGCCTGATAATCTCTGAATGACAATACTTTGTGGCCGTTTATTTCCTTTGGAGGATTCTTTCTAAGTTCTGCCATTATCTCCTGAATCTTAGCAAGACCTTCTATGCCCTTCATTGTGACAGCCTGTACACCATCTTTGTAATATCCATATCTTTCATACATTGCAATCATTGCATCCCAGAGAGTCATATTCTTTGTCTTATAGTATGCTGCTGCTTCACAAAGTGCCATAGTTGCAACGATAGCATCCTTGTCACGCGCATGTGTTCCAATAAGGCATCCATAACTTTCCTCAAAACCGAATAAATAATGACCTTTTCCTGTATTTTCAAAGCCAAGAATCTGCTGTCCGATAAACTTAAATCCTGTAAGAACTTCAATAAGGTCTACACCATAATATTTTGCAATTGCATCTGCAAGATTAGATGTAACAATAGTCTTGATAAGCTTTCCATCCTCTGGAAGACCTTTTGTTTCCTTAATCTGAGAAATTTCATAATCAGCAAGGAGACATCCTGACATATTACCTGTAAGAGTTATATATTCACCACTCTTTGTATCTTTTACATATACACCAAGTCTGTCTGCATCAGGATCAGTTGCAAGTACAAGATCTGCATCTTTCTCTTTTGCAAGTTTGAGTGCAAGCTCAAATGCTTCTGCTGCTTCCGGATTTGGATAACTTACTGTTGGGAAATCTCCATCAGGAAGTTCCTGCTCAGGTACAACATATACATTTTCAAAACCAAGTTCCTTAAGGACACGTCTTGCCGGGATATTGCCTGTACCATGAAGTGGTGTATAAACGATCTTCAATTTGCTTCCCATTTTCTTAATACTGTCCCAATGAATAACCTGTTTCTTAAGTTCTTCAATATATTTGTCATCAATAGCAGCACCAATCTGCTCATATAATCCTTTGGCAACAGCGTCAGCCTTGTCCATAGTCTTAACTGTCGCATAGTCTGTAACAGCCTTAACTTCATCCATAATGCCTGTATCATGAGGTGGTGTGATCTGTGCGCCATCTTCCCAGTATACTTTATATCCATTATATTCCGGTGGATTGTGACTTGCTGTGATATTTATACCGGCTACACACTTAAGCTCTCTTACTGCATATGAAAGCTCAGGTGTCGGACGTAATGATTCAAATACATATGCTTTAATTCCATTGGCAGCAAGACAAAGTGCTGCCTCGTCTGCAAATTCAGGTGACATATGACGTGAATCAAATGCAATTGCAACCCCCTGAGGTGATTTACCAGACTTAATTATGTAGTTTGCAAGTCCCTGTGTTGCCTTACGAACTGTATATATATTCATACGGTTCGTTCCTGCACCTATAATTCCTCTTAAACCTGCTGTACCAAATTCAAGATCCTGATAGAATCTTTCTTTGATTTCATTGTCATCACCCGCAATACTTTTTAACTCAGCTTTTGTCTCCTCATCAAAATAAGGATTGTTTAACCATGACTCATAACTCTCTTTGTAATCCATCTAATAGATCCTCCTAATAATAGCGGCATTTATCCGCATTTTTCTTTGCTCCCGGCATATTGGCAATGTGCCGGTACACACATAACTTTCCTGCCTTTATTTTACCTCAAATGCATCACCTTTGTAAAGGTAAAGCTTTTTATTATTGCTATTGTCTGTACTACTGTTTTTGTTATCATCTGCTGCCTCAATAAGTTCCGGAAAATCAAGTTTTATGTCCTTATTATTGTCCAGAATATTGACTGAATAGCTCTTAGATAAATAACCTGTTTTACTCAATGTTATAGTCTGTGAACCAATGATTTTTGTAAACTTGCATGGTGCAACTCCCTGATATACATTGTCAAGATATACTGCCGCACCGGCAGGTCCGAGCACATTTATAACATGCTTGCTGTCTGTCTTTTTCGTTGTAACATTTGAATCACTGTCTGAGCTTCCACTTGGTGATGGTGACGGAGATGGCGTTGATGTGGCATCTGCAACTGATGCATCTTTTTCTATCAGACTTATATTTATCGTCTTTGAAGCATCTTCAACATCAAGAACACCATTGTATGTTGTATATCCTGTAAGCTCAACTTTTACTTTGTACTCTCCATAATTAAGAGCAATCGGATTGCTGTAGTCAACTATAGTTCCATTTATGTAAAGGTCTGCTCCCTTCGGATCAATATTAAACTTTATATTGCCAACATTTTTGACTTCCGGCACATAATCACCAAAATCAACTGTTACCTCTTTATTGTTACGAACCGTTACTTTCTTTGATGCGACAGCATTTCCTTTGCTTATTGTAACTTTATAACTGCCTACACCTGCCGTAATAAGCATGTTATCTGTTACGGGAACAATAATTCCATTGCCAACTGATACCATTCCACCGATAAAATCTTCATAATTCGAGAACTTTATATATCCATGTCCTGCAGACTTTACAACAGAATATACTTTTATACCGACTCCCCTTACCGTAATCATATCCTTATCATTTATTTCCATCAGATCAATTGTTTTATTGCCCTCAATAAAATTTGTTGAATCTGAATATTGAAATCTCTGGTCAGCCAGTGATAATGCTTTGATATCTCTGTCAAACGAAAATGATGATACATCCTGATACTCCCAAGCATCCTTTGGAACAGACATTTTTTCAATTTTTCCATCCTCTGATGCATATGTCGCTTCAAATATCTGTCCGACCTCCAATGCATCGCCTTCTATTTCCTCATCAAATTTATTCGTAATAACCGATACATTATTATAATTAAGCAGTGTATCAACATTACTGTCTAATTCTCTCATTGTAATCTGTCTTAAAGATGTATTGATCTTAGTAATAACACCTGTAACAGATGCATCTGCATTTGCTCCATCTGCTGCCGAATCTTTTATTTCCTTATTAACTGCACTTTTATTCGTACCACATGATGATACAATGACCATAACCAGTGCCAGCAAAGCCAGAAGTGTCACTCTTCCATAGGCTCCTTTATATTTTGACATCACACTTCCTCCTGTGTATTTATATAAGCTAAAACTTTATTTACCATCGTGCCCGCACAGCCTGACAACAAGCGTCAGACCTTACATACGGGCAACAACAAACCATACTCTACATTATACACTACACCTCATTAAATTCAAGCCAAAAGCCCTCCCACAGCCTTAATAAACTCAGCCCTGTATTTTTCCTGTTCACATATTTTGTACAGCTTTTCATAATTCTTTGTAGACATCCATGTTTTCTTGCTGTTATAGTAAAAATTTATAAGTTTCCAATACTTTTCAGGATATATTAAAAGTGTATATAAGACCTGACATTCCGCCTTTGACGGTTTTCTTTTATTACAATACGAGTCTATAACCTTAAGCCCCATATCTATTTCCCACACATTTTTCTCCATAACTTTTCTTATAAAATCATATAGATCAATTATCTGCACACCTACAGCACATTTATCAAACCCTGTTGTGACAATCCTGTCATCCCTAAAAAGAATATTGTGATATGTATAATTACCATGCAGTACAAGCTTCATTGACACAGACTCATCCCTAAGCCTTCTATATCCACTGTCATCAAGCACTCTTACCGCCTCTTCTCCCTGAGAATAAAACATACTGTATGAATTAAGAAGCTTTATCTCCATATCATTTTTTTGTTTTTTATCCTTAATATATGTATGAACCCTCTTCATTTCCTTATTGTGTTTGGAAAAAGTCTCATGAAGGTCGTATTTTTCACAACATATATCTTCGGTATCAACGATCATATGGTTATGAAGTCCTGCCATATGTTCAGCCGCAAGACATACTTCTTTTGTATCACGTATATTGCACTCTTCTCCCTGATACCATCTCTTCACGATCCATTCATTTCCCCGGTTGTCTTTGCAGCTAAGACCGCCTTCCGAATTTTCAACTATTGCATCAATCAGCTCATAACCATCGTCCAGGAGTTTATTCTGTACTATGCTCTGAAAGCAAAGTCTTTTTTTACTTCCTTCATATATTTTTGCTATATATGTCCCATTTTCTGTACACAACATAACTGCGCCACGAATCCTTTTCTGGGATACAATTTTCAATGGGTATTGCTGCAATATCTCATCAATTCTATTGTCCATGCCACACACCGCTCCTTTTTCCTAATCATTCTACAAATATTTCACCTGCTTGTTCTAATCTATGCGCATGTTCAATAAATAATTCCCAAAGAATAAATTTCGCTGTCCTATATCAGGCTAATACAGCCTATTTGCAGATTTA
>CAZFFA010000014.1:0-23497 GCA_964517955.1 uncultured Jutongia sp.
CATGTATACTTGTGTATAAAATTGCACCGAGGACATTTAAGATTAGGACATAAAAAGTATAGATAAATAGTGTGAAAAGTCAATACGCCTATATGCCCTTAGTGCCTGTGTGCAATAAGCTTGCAGATAGGATTACCGAGGTTATAGAATTTTTTCTCATATTCAGTCATTATATTGTCAGGTGCAGGACCGTCTTTATGGAGGTCAAATGTATATTCGTCAAGAATCCAGCCGGCTTCTTTGATTTCTTCAAGAGAAAAATCAAAGAGAGGTCTGTTGTCTGTTTTAAACTGAAGAAGTCCTTCATTTGCAAGAATTTTATCGTATCTTGCAAGGAACTCCCTTGATGTAAGACGGCGTTTTGCATGTCTGTCCTTTGGCCATGGATCTGAGAAATTCAGATATATTCTTGCAACTTCACCGGGAGCAAAGTATTCTTCAATATTTTCTGCATCCATACGAAGAAACATGAGATTGTCGGTTTCAAGTGATTCATGTTTCTCAAGTGCTCTTATAAGGACACTTGAGTATTTTTCTATACCGATGTAATTGATATCCGGATTTTTAGAGGCAAGTTCCATGATAAATTTACCTTTTCCCATGCCTATTTCTATATGAATAGGATTGTCATTGTGAAAGATTTCCTTATTCCAGAGTCCACGGTAGTCTGAACCATTGGAACCATCTGTCTGTATAGTATATTTATCCTCAAGGATACGTTCCTGGGCACCTTTTATATTTCTAAGTCTCATAGTAATCTCCATTTCTAATTGATATTTTAATTATTGTAAAGTTATAATAGGTTAAAACGTTATCTGCTTTTTGTCGGTGTTTGGCGGGTCAAGCCATCAGATAGATAGTGTAACATAAAGATAAGGAAAAGTCATTAGTGTGAAATTTTGTGTTGAGTAGAAACGGAGGATTATTATGGATAAAATTTTACTTGTTGAGGATGATAAAGAAATTATCCGCAACATTACTGCTTTTTTAAAGGAAGAAGGATTCAATACTGATTATGTGTCAGGCCAGAAGGCTGCAATAGATTATATTGAAAACAAAGGCCCAGAGATAGATATAGTTCTGCTTGATGTATCGCTTGCAGATGGCAATGGATTTGCTGTATGTTCAGCAATCAAACAGACAACAGACATTCCGGTTATATTTCTGACAGCATCAGGTGATGAATTTAGTGTTGTGACAGGTCTTGATATGGGGGCTGATGATTATATCGCTAAGCCTTTCAGACCTCGTGAACTTATTTCACGTATAAAAAATGTACTTAGAAGAAGCGGACGCATTAATACAGTTTTAGAACTTGGAGATGTAAAGATAGATACAACAGCTGGCAATGTTACAAAGTCGGGCAAGGAAGTAATATTGTCTGCATTGGAGTACAGACTTCTTCTTATATTTGCCAACAATAAGGGCAATGTTTTGTCGCGTTCAAGGCTGCTTGATGAGATATGGGACGTTGCAGGGGATTTTGTCAATGACAATACGCTGACGGTATATATAAAGAGGCTTCGTGAGAAGATAGAAAATGACCCTCAGAACCCTGAAATCATAAAAACGGTAAGAGGTATGGGATATAGGGCAGGGTAAAAAATGAAAGGGCACTTGAAAAAACAAATGCCCTGTTATATAATGATTTTAGAAAGTAAATCGGATATGACTTCGATTTGCCCTCAGTGTGAAAATATTATAAGAATAGCATCCAAACTTTAGGCGGTAGGGATGCTATTTCTTTTTATTATGATTGTCTATGTATGACAGTGCCGAAAAAATTACTAGCAATAAAGTAAGAATCTCCATTGTGTTCATAGGGCATCACCCTCCTTTGTAGACTAGAGGGCATCTAATAGTAAGAAAGTTACATCCTGCTTTCGTATCATTATATAATGCAAGTATATCATAATGTGAACGGATGTTCAAATAATAAACAGGAAAGTGCAGAGAGAAAACTATGAAATTTTTAAACAACCCGGAAATAATGCGAGATCTGATTTTTCAGGGAATAATTGCGGTTGCTGCCACAGTTATTATGAAATATTTGTATGGAAATGCTGCAGCATCTATTATATTTATAGTAGCTGCAATATATATTGCGTATTATTACATTTCAGGATATGTAAGATACAAAAAGATAGATAAAATAAGCCAGAAAATAGATATGATTCTTCATGGTCAGGATGAAAATATTCTGGAAGATTGCGAAGAGGGAGAGCTTGCAATCCTATCATCAGAGGTCAATAAGATGGTATCCAAACTTAAACTTCAGACTGAACTTTTAAAAAAAGACAAGGTTTTTCTGGCAGATTCGATAGCAGATATATCGCATCAGATAAAGACACCACTCACATCGATAAATCTTATACTTTCATTTATGAAAGATGAAAATCTGACGTATGATAAAAGAATTGGTTATGCAAGAGAGATGCAGACACTTACATCACGTATTGAATGGCTGATATATGCACTTCTTAAGCTGTCAAGGCTTGATGCAGGTACAGTTCATTTTGAAGATGAGGTGATAAGTCTTAAAGAGCTGATAGATAAATCATATGAGCTTATAGAGATTCCACTGGATGTAAGAGGGATATCATGGAAATGCAGCATAGATGAAGGTGCTTCTATGAAAGGTGATATGTCATGGATGACAGAAGCCATAAGCAATATTCTTAAAAACTGTATGGAGCATACGCCGGAGGGCGGGTGCATATATGTAAGCTGCACTGAAAATCCATTATATAGTAATATCTGCATAGAAGATACAGGCGGTGGAATAGCACCTGAAGATATATCACATATTTTTGAAAGATTTTATAAGGGCAGCAATTCCGATGAAAACAGTGTTGGCATTGGTCTTGCACTTGCCAAAAGCATCATAGTAAATCAAAATGGGACGATTAAAGTATATAATAAAAGCGGTGATGAATGTGGGGCTGTATTTGATATAAGATTTTATAAAAGCATCGTGTGAAGAAATGTCAGTGCTTACAGTTGGTGCAGGCGTTAATAGTGCTGATGCAATAAAAATATCTCTTAAGTGACAATTCTGTCACTTAGAAGTCACAGAGAAGTAAGACAGAATCCATATACTATATTTTAGAAATTAAGTAAAAGACAAAGCATACGCAGTCAGGGGGTCATTATGGAAATATTAAAGGTAGAAAATCTTACAAAAGTATATGGTAAAGGTGAAAATGAAGTCAGGGCACTTGATGGTGTGTCATTTTCTGTGGAAAAAGGCGAGTTTGTTGCAATAATCGGACCATCCGGCTCCGGCAAATCAACACTTCTTCACATACTTGGGGCAGTCGATGTACCTTCATCCGGAAAAGTTTATATGGATGGCAAGGATGTTTTTTCACAGAATGAAGAACAGCTTGCCATATTTAGAAGAAGACAGGTAGGTCTTATCTATCAGTTTTACAATCTTATTCCTGTACTTGATGTCAGGGAAAATATAACACTTCCTATACTTATGGATGGAAGAAAGGTCAATGAATCACGTCTTGATGACATGGTAAATATGCTTGGACTTAAGGGAAGAGAAAAACATCTTCCAAATCAGTTGTCAGGTGGTCAGCAGCAGAGAGTATCTATAGGAAGAGCACTTATGAATGCACCGGCCGTAGTTCTTGCTGATGAGCCGACAGGCAATCTTGACAGTAAAAACAGTCATGAGATTATGCAGCTTCTCAAAGAGTCCAATAAGAAATTCAACCAGACTCTTATAATGATTACTCATGATGAAAATATTGCACTTCAGGCAGACCGTATCATAACTATAGAAGATGGCAGGATCAAGAAAGACGAGGTGAATAGATAATGAACATAATGAATCATTTCACACTTCGTACACTTAAGCAGAACAAGGTAAGAACACTTATAACGATTATAGGGATTATACTTTCTACTGCGATGTTTACAGCAGTTACAACCATGGTAATAAGTTTGCAGCATTATCTTGTTGAACATGAGATAAACAGGAGTGGTGCATGGGAAGGCATGATAGATGGAATTACTGCCGATCAGAAGGATGAATTTATCAGTGATAACAGGCTTAAGGAATATACGGTTATTAAAAATGTAGGATATGCGGAACTTAAAGACTGTTACAATGAAAACAAGCCTTATGTATTTGTGGAATCTATAGATGATAAATATAAAGACTTAATACCAATTGAGATGGTTAAGGGACGTATGCCAAAAAATGATTCTGAACTTCTCATATCAGAGCATATGTCAGAAAATGGTGGAATTGATTATGAGATTGGCGATAAGGTTACACTTGATATAGGCTACAGAACAACTGACGGAAAAAACAAATTAGAACAGAATATACAATATCAGGAAGATGAGGTGTCAGAAAAACTTGAATGGAAAGAAAAACAGTCATATACAATAGTAGGAATATGCAAGAGACCAACTGTAGAAGGATATACAGCACCGGGATATACAGCATTTACATGCGGCAAAGATACATCATTTGACAGTTATTCAGTATATTATTCAGCAAAGGATGCAAAAAAATCTGAAAATATTGTAAATGCTTTTGAGGCTAAACTTGATAAAGAAGATGTATCCAATATATATTCCGTAAGTACAGATATTCATTCAGATCTGCTTAGGTTCATGGGAAAATCAAACAATGATATTTTCAACAAGGTGCTTTATTCTATGGCAGCAATACTTATAGTTATTATAATGGTCGCATCAATTTCACTTATTTATAATGCATTTTCTATATCTATAAGTGAAAGAACTAAGCAGTATGGTATGCTTAAATCAATAGGTGCGACAAAGAAGCAGATGAGAAAGGCAGTAATATTTGAAGCATTTTCACTCTGTATAATCGGTGTGCCGATTGGTATATTGAGTGGTCTTTTGGGAATGGGGATTACACTTCACTTTGTCGGCAAGCTTATGATAAAAATAATGCTTAACGATAATGGTGTTGCGATGAAAATGTGTGTATCATGGCAGGCGCTTCTTGTAGCTGCAATTATAGCAGTTGTTACAGTTATAATATCAGCTCTTATTCCGGCATCAAGAGCAATAAGAATGACAGCGATACAGGCAATACGTGAGACTAATGATACAAAAATAGGCAGAAGGAGTATTCGTACACCTAAGTTTATCTACAAAATATTTGGATTTGAGGGAATGCTTGGAAGCAAAAACTTTAAATGTAACCGCAAAAAACAGAGGATTACTGTATTTTCATTGGCTATAAGTGTTGTATTATTTGTATCTGCCAACAGCTTTAGTGCATATATGGTTAAATCTATAAATTTATTCGATGAAAATGAGACATGCGATATTAGTTGTACAGTTATGCCAAAAGAGCTTAAGAATAACACTATAGATGGTACATTAAAAGGAATTGAAGCTTTATCTGCGGTAGACAGGGCTGCCTACAGTAAAATGCAGCAAGTATTTGCAATGATGCCTTTTGATAAAGTAGATAAGGATTATATAGACGTCATAAGAGAAAATATGTCATATATGGTAGATGAGAAAAACAAAAGGATAGCAGTTAATTGTTGTGTATATTATATAAATGATGATTACTATAAGGAATATCTTGAAGAAAATAAGCTTGATGTGTCCAAATATATGGACAAGGATAAAAAGCTGCCACTTATATGGGATGCATGTAAAATAACAACAGCAGATGGTATATTGTCTGTAAATATACTTAAAGATGCAGATGCATTTGATAAAGTATATTTTAATATGGAAGATAAATATCTTGACAAAAAGATAAATGGCTATGAAATAGGAGATATGAATTTATCTGAGGGAGAAGTCGTAAACTGTTACAAGAAGTCTGAAAGCGATTCAGATTCAGCAGATTCTGACAAACCAAAAGCTTATCCGATGGATGAAGTATATGTTAAACAGTCATTTGGAAAGGGAGATAAGACCAATATAAAGCTTCCACTTGGTGTAAGAGATAATTCATGGTATCGTGGAGTTACAATTGTTTTCCCATACAGTGCATATGCAGGTCTTCCTAAAGAGACAAAGGAAAGTGATAGTATATTTTATGATGTAAATTCCGAAAATCATAAGACAGCAAAGAAACAGATTGAAGAATACCTTAGCGGTAGCAGCTTTGCACCGGAAGCTTCATCAGATATTAATGACAGAAGGGCAGATGTTGAGGCCAATGAAGCACTGGTAGTTATAACCAATGTATTCTCATATGGATTTATTATACTTATTTCACTGATAGTTATCGCCAATGTATTTAATACAATTTCAACCAATATACAGCTTAGACGCAAGGAATTTGCTATGTTGAAATCTGTGGGCATGACTGGAAAAGGTTTTGACAAAATGATGAATTATGAATGTATGCTTTATGGCATAAAAGGCCTTTTATATGGTATGCCTGTCGCATTGCTTGTGACATATTTTATATATAAGGCAGTTGGCTCGGGCTGGAATGTACCATTCTTTGTACCAGTCACAAGTATTGTTGTTATTGTAATCAGTGTGTTTGTCGTAGTATTTGCAAGTATGATTTATTCTATGAAGAAGATTAAAAAGGATAATCCGATTGAAGCACTAAGAAATGATAATGTATAGTCAACAATAGTAACAGTTCAGCCATAAAAATATAATAAGCAATACTTGAGCTTGCTCATTGTATTGCTTATTATATTTTTATGGTGGAATAGCCTTTCATTTCTGAAATGAAATAAACATAAGCTGCGTAGCAGCGGCTGACAGCTTGCTGGCAGGTTTATGAATGAAGGAAATGGAAGGATGAACTGTTACGTTATTTTTGTAGTTTACGTTTGAGGCTGATCTCAACTGAAAACAGATGCATTATTTAATATGAATTTGCATATATTAAAAAGGGTATATATTCCTTGACAAACCAATTGGAAAAGGCTAGTATATATCTAGTGATCGCACTATGGAAACTTGAGAAGCCCATAGTCCGAAAGGCTCCTGCGGGAGCCTTTCGTTATTTATTGAATAAGAAATTGCTCATATAATAATGGTGTGCCAACAAGAATTGCTTTAGCAATTCTTGCAGAGGCAATGCGCTGGCATTGCCTTTTTATAGGGATAAATTTGCAGGACTGATGAAAGTGGTGGGAAGCTTGAAGAAAAAACAATTTATGACATATGATGAGCAGATTGCCTTTTTGGAAGAAAAGAAGGGACTGATAATATCAGATAAAGAATATGCCAAAAGGATATTGCTTAAAATAGGGTATTTTCCGTTGATAAATGGATATAAAGAGGTGTTTAAGGAATCAATCAATGATCAGTTTAAAAAGGGAACAACGTTTGAAGATATATATGAGTTGTATAGCTTTGATAACGATTTAAGAAATATTTTTCTTAAATACATACTAATGGCAGAACGAAATATAAAATCATCATTATCGTATCATTTTTGTAAAGAATATGGAGATTTGCAGTCTGACTATCTAGATGCAGGTAATTATGACTATACAGGCAAAAAGAAAAATGTTATAGATAAAATGCTGAAGATTATGGTTGGGCAGTTACGACATGACAGCGATTATGTTTACATTCGGCATTATATGACTACATATGAATATGTTCCTTTGTGGGTATTGATGAATGTTCTGACAATTGGGCAGTTATCAAAAATATATGCCAGTCAGAAAGGTCGTATACAGATTAAAGTCTGTAGGGATTTCGGCCCTCTGAAAATAAATGAAATGGGAAAAATATTGGCTGTTATGACAAAGTTCAGAAATGTTTGTGCGCATAATGACCGATTGTTCGATTTTCGCACAAAAGATGCATTGTTGGATAGAAATATATATGATCGTTTAGGAATTCCCAAATATAAAGATCGTTACAAATATGGTAAGAATGACCTATATGCACAGGTTATTATATTAAAATTATTATTAGCAGATGATGATTTTCGTGTTTTCCTTCATGATTTAAAAACATGTTTCAAAAATCATCCGATATATAAGGAAATACTTGTGAAAATGGGATTTTCAGAGAACTGGGAACAGATTGGTAGAATCAGAAAATATACAAAATCAGAAACATATTGAATTTTTTAGAAGGCTGTTGTTTGATAGACGTATCTGTCTATGGGTATCAGTCTTTTTCGATAGTTTGTTTTAGATTTTAATACAAAGTAGTTTCAAGGATAGGGTATTTTTTATCCTTTAATTTAATTAAAATATATGGTATAGTAATAGGTATGAGAGAATTTATGTGATATTTTATGCGTCACAGCAATATAAAACCGGGGAGGAATTGTATGAAACTTGAGAATACTACGATTATGTCTGCAATAGTCTGGGTTGCGGGTGTATTGGCAGAAGTGATTTTTCGTGATGAATTGTCTAAGAGTATGCTGGGTGTTATATTAAGTGTTGTTCTTGCATTTATTGTTATAATAACTACATATTTCGTAATAGACGGCATCAATTCAGTATTGCTTAGAGAACGTAAAGAAGCTGAAGACAGACAGCGTGATTATCAGGATAAGATGTTTAAACTTCTTGACGAGAAGCTTACTGAACAGCTTGCAGAGCAGCTTAAATTTGAAAAGGCGATTTATTCATGCGTTAAGGATATTAAAGACATTAAGAATGATGAGAAAGACGATGCATCATTACAGGAAGTTATTCAGGCAGTCAATGACAATACTATTCAGGCAGCTAAGATTATTGCAAGATATCAGACTAAGACAAGTCATGATATAGAAAATGTTCTTAGAGATATCAAAGCAGAATTTCCAAAGTTGTATAGCGAGATAAAAGACAAGGCTTATAGTATGTCGGCAGTAACTATGATGAATGCTGTACCGGTACAGCAGGAAGCTCCAAAGGCAGCAGCTCATGCAACGGCACTTGATATGCTTAAGGAAGCAGAAAATGACTCAGAGCCTGCAGCGGAGGAAACTGTGACAGAAGAAATGCCGGATGCAATGGCAGAGGAGTCAGTGGCAGAAGAAAGTTCAAATGCTATAGTTGAAGAGGTTGTAGCGGAAGAAATTCCAGAAGCGATAGAAGAACAGCAGGAAGAGGCTGAGTTGCCGGTGGCATTGACAGAAGAGCCTGTTGTAGAGGATGTACCGGAAGCACTCGTAGAGGAAGATACAGCGGAAGAAGAGCCGGAAGCAATTGTTGAAGAAGCTGTAGAGGAAGAGACAGTGGTAGCTCCAGAATCAGAGTCTGATCCAAACGCTATGATGACACCTGATGAAATAGCAAAACTTATTGCATCACAGTCTGAAACAGCAGAAGAACCAAAGGCAGAGGAGCCAAAAGAAGAACCAGCCGGAGATCCAAATGCAATGATGTCACAGGATGCTATTTCAAGACTTATAGCAGCTCAGTCAGAAGCCGCAGAAGAGCCAAAGGCAGAGGAACCAAAAGAAGAACCGGCTCCAGAACCAGCCGGAGATCCAAATGCAATGATGTCACAGGATGACATTGCAGCACTTCTTGCATCAATGAATAACTGATGAATTGTAATTAAATATAGAGTTTAAATTTAAAAGAGCATGAAATATTTTTATATGAAAACATTTCATGCTCTTTATTGTGTATTAATTATCTGATGGCTTTATTAGTATAAAATATATTTCTGTATTATAAAAGTTAGCTTATTATCTGCCGTTTACAAAACCAACCCAAGTGCTCTCATTACAAATATCCAGAATGTAAGTGTTATGGCTGAGAAAAACGTTGTTGTAACTATTATACTTGACGCAAGCACATCATCACCATCCATATTTTTTGCCATTATATATGCTGTAGGTGTACATGGTGATGCAAGCATTATGACGAGAGCTATAAGCTTCTGGTCGCGGAAACCGCAGTACACAGCGATAGGAAGGAATATTGCTGCAAGTACAATAAGCTTGATCGATGATGCAGCTATAGTACTTTTTATCTTAGCGAGAGCTTTCTTTCCTTCGAAAGCTGCGCCTATAGAGATAAGCGCAAGTGGTGATGTCATTACAGCGAGGTTATTTACAGTCTTATCGAATATCTTTGGAAAACTAAGATTAAAATAAGATGCAATAAGTCCTAAAAATATACCAATTATAATAGGATTTTTAAGTATATTAACAAATGCACGCTTAATATTGCCCTTATTGTTAATATTATCAGGACTATTGCTCTCAAATGTTAATATAATTACGGCAAATATATTATAAAGTGGTACGGAACCGATTATCATAAGAGGTGCCATTCCTGATGTTCCGTATATATTCTGGATAAATGCAATACCAAGAATTGCGGCACTGCTTCGATATGAGCACTGGACAAATGCTCCGACTTCAGTTTTGTCCTTAAGAAGTTTTTTGGCAAGCACCCATATCACAAGAATCGACGCAAGAGTTGAAATAAAGCAGAAGCCGACATACGGAAGGTCGAAGGTCTCTTTTATATTGGTGACTGCGAGATCCTGAAAGAGCATACAGGGCAGGCAAACCTTAAATACAAATTTGTTGGCAACATTGGCAAATGGAATATTAATAAGCCCTATTCGTTTGAGCAGATGACCGATTATCATTATCGCAAATACAGGTACTGTGGCGTTAAGGCTGTATATAAAGCTATCCATAATAAGCCTCCTTAGATAAAATGTAGGGGATTTGATGACTGAAAAGTTTATTCAAAGATTAAGTGTGTATTGTTGGACACAGCATAAATTTATAAATGTTATAATCAGATAAAATCCTGAAACATTGTATCACAAAATCTGGATAAAATGAAATTTTATCTTATTTATTTAATTCCTTCTGGAATCGTTCCATCTCTTTTGCAACAGTTCCACTCATTATAAGAAGGCAGATAAGGTTAGGAATTGCCATGAGCGCATTGGCTATATCTGAGAAGGTCCATGCTATCTCAAGAGTAGTTGTTGCACCGACATATGCCATAAGTGAGAAAACTATACGATATATCATATTGTATTTATGAGTTCCGAAAAGGTATTCAAATGCTTTCTCTCCATGATATTCCCAACCGAGTATAGTTGAAAATGCAAATAGAGCGATGCCGATACATACAAGCCAGCCACCTGCGCCGCCAAGGACTGTTTCAAATGCTTTGATTGTTAGGGCAGAACCTACAATAAGTTCTTTATATTCATAAGTTCCATCTGAATTATAGACATATTCATTGGAATCAGCATCTTTCCATGTGCCGGTAAGAACATTATTTGCAGATGCTCCTTTTTGGGCTGTAAGGGAAATAGTCTTATCTGTATTAGCAGCTTCTGTAAGTGTTATTTTAGATGAATCATCAGAATCAACAGTTATATTATATGTAGTAGTCTTAATCATCTTGTCATCACTTGTTGTGACGGATACAGAATTTGTGTCAGCAGAATATGCATAGTTGCCGGAAAGTACAGTATCAGTTGAACCGAGTACACCGGAACTGGCTATACAAAGACCTGTGATAGTACATACAACAATTGTATCCCAGAATGTACCTGTCATATTGATGTAACCCTGACGGACAGGATCGTCTGTTGAAGCGGCAGCAGCTGTTATAGCAGCAGAACCCATGCCTGCTTCATTGGAAAATACACCTCTTGCTACACCGAAACGCATTGCCTGCATCATAGAGGCTGCAATACTGCCGCAAAGTCCGCCACCTACAGCTTTTACAGAGAATGCCATTTTAAATATCATTGCAATACCTGAAGGAACATTACTTATGTTGCCTATTATAACGACGATGCCGGCGATTATATAGAACAATGCCATAAGAGGAACAACTACCTGTGATACCTTTGAGATAGATTTGATTCCTCCAAGAATTATAAAAAGTGCAAGGAGTGTAATTATTATTCCGATTATTGAAAGAGGAATTCTGAAGGTAGAATTGACAGCAGTTGATATAGAGTTTGCCTGAGTCAGATTGCCTATACCAAATGAAGCTATGACAGCAAACAATGCAAAGAGCCAACCAAGTACAGAACCACATTTTTTGTTCTTAAACCCCTTTTTCATAGTATACATAGGACCGCCTGACATTTCGCCTTTTTCATTTACCTCACGGTATTTAATTGCAAGCATACATTCACTGAATTTGGATGTAAGACCAAATGCGGCTGAAATCCACATCCATACGAGAGCACCAGGACCGCCTGATACCATAGCTGTTGCAACACCTACGATATTGCCTGTTCCGATTGTTGCAGCAAGTGCAGTTGTAAGTGCTGAAAATGGTGATACATCGCCGTCACCTTTTTTCTGTCGTGCTTCTTTACTAAGTACACTTTTGAGTGCATATGGAAGATTACGCCAGCAAAGGGCTTTTGTTCTGATTGTCAGGAAGATTCCTGTTCCAACCAGAAGAATGAGCATAATCGGTCCCCAGACTATGCTGTCAATCTGATTAAGAATGTTTGTAAGTGTTTTCATACTAATCCCCATTTCTGCGCACGTTTTTTGCGCATAACGAGTTTGTGTCAAGTGCGCACAGACACAAAACTCGTGTATGAAAAATCTTTCGTATATGGATTTTTCACACTAATCATCCATTTCTAAGCAATATATTGCTTTTAATTCATATGTTTTGAGTTACAATAAAATAAAGTATAAAGTAAAAAGATCACGCACAATGCAGCCACCATATGTGTACCACATTGATGCGTGATCGCCTTTGATCACAAATGATGCTGCGGTTTGCTACATTGTAATCTGCTTTTAACCATTGCATCATTATTATATGCGTTAGATAATATCATATATTATTGTAAAAGTAAAGAGATTTGTATGCGTGTATACAATTGTGCCGCAGCCTGAGTTAGTATTGCTCTGAAATACATAAAAATCCCCAGAAGCGGCAACTTCTGGGGATTTTTTTGACATCAATGCCAAATGAAATTATAATCCTTATCTCTAAACATTATATTAACAGAATGAATAAAAATGTCAATAGCCTTTCATTTCTGAAATGAAATAAACAAAAGCTGCGTAGCAGCGACTGACAGCTTGCTGGCAGGTTTATGAATGTAAGAAATAAAAGGCTGAACTGTTACAAAATAGCTACCCTGCTAGGAACTTTGCAATAATTTAATAAAATTGCAATCAAGTTATAAAAAGATGTAAAATTGATAAATAACCAATTTGAAAAAATACGTGATAGAATATAAGGAGAAAATACTTGACTGAATTTAATAGATATCAAAGTGAAATAGAGAAACTGTTTGTTCATTGGAAGGATAAGCAGGATCAAGAGAAAAAAATTTCTCATAGAGAAAATTTTTTTATTAAAGATGGTGTGGTTTATCCGGAAAAATGGTTCTCACAAAAGATTAGACCAATGTTCTTATTAAAAGAGGCTTATTCGGGAAATAAAGACTGGGATTTATGTAAAGAACATTTGCTTGCGACAGAGAAAAAAATGAGCCATATGTGGGCAAGAATATGTCAATGGACCGAAGGAATATATAAAACAACAGAAGAAAGAATATATGTTTATCATCAAAATATGCATGAAGAATATTATGGAAATGAGTGGCTGAAAAGAATTGCTGTAGTAAATGTGAAAAAAAGTGGTGGAAAAAATAAATCGTCAATGAAAGAGATCAACAGATATGCCGAGTTTGATAGTATAGAGCTGCGTAAAGAAATTGAATTATGTGATCCTACTATAATTATTTGTGGATATACAATAAGTTCATTAAATATAATTTTTGATAACGTTATAAAAGATTACAAGAAGCCTGATGATAATTGGATATACAACATGAATATTAATGGTCATAATGTGATAGTAATTGATTATTATCATCCCGCAAATCAATATCCTGATCTAATGAATTATTATGGGTTAATGAATATATATCAGTTAGCTTTATTAAGGCAGAAGAATATTGGTTAAAAATTTTTAAATCATATTATATATGTTGAAAAAGTAATTGACATTATATATGAAACGAAATATACTAAAATTAACCAAATAATGTAGTATATGTGAAATGAGGTGATGAATAATGGGTGTATATTTTAATCCAGACAATGAGAGCTTTACACAGGCTAGAAATAGTATGATTTATATAGATAAGACAGGATTACTGGAGTATTTAAATTTAAAAATATCAACAGAAAATAAATGTTTGGCAGTAAGCCATGCAAGACGTTTTGGTAAGTCACATGCGGCAGGAATGATAGATGCATATTATAGTCTCGGATGTGATTCTTCAAAGCTTTTTGACGATACAGAGATTGCAGAAAAAGCAGATTATAGAAAATACATGAATAAATACAATGTTATCCATCTTGATATTTCTTCTGTGTGGGATTTTCACAAGGAAGATTTAGTAGAATCGATTAAAGAACGTGTGTGTGATGATTTCAAAGAAGAATACGGAGAAACATTAAATTGCAGTAAGGATCTTTATTTGTTGATAAATGAAATTTTCCGTAAAACAAATACCCCATTTGTAATAATTATTGATGAATGGGATTGTGTTGTAAGAAATAGCGAAGATAAGGAACTTGTACACAAATATCTGCAGTTTCTTCATTCATTATTTAAGTCAGAAGAATCAAAGTCATTTTTGGCACTAGGATATATTACGGGAATTCTTCCTATTAAGAAGATTAAGGATGAGTCAGCCCTTAATAATTTTGAGGAATATACAATGTTATGTTCTTATCCTATTACTCAATATTATGGCTTTACAGAGGATGAGGTAAAAGGGCTTTGCAAAAAACATGGTATGGATTTTGAAAGTACAAAAGTCTGGTATAATGGCTATCTTATAGATGGAATGCACATGTATAATCCTAATTCGGTATCGCTTGCATTAAACAGGCATAGATTTGATTCATACTGGAAAAATACATCATCCTTTGCATCGATCAATACATTTATTACCATGAATTATGCAGGTCTTAAGGATGATGTTATGACTATGATTGAAGGTGGTAAAGTAATGGTTGAAACAGATGCATTTCAAAACGATCTGTCAGATATACGTTCAAAAGACGATGCATTAACAGCTCTTATTCATTTGGGATATTTAGGATATGATGCAGACAGAAAAAGTGCATATATACCAAATTATGAAGTCGCAAAGGCATTTCAGATGGCGTTGAGAACGGGCGAATGGGATGAGATATCAAAGATTATATCAAGATGTGATGAGCTGCTTATGGCTACGATTGATGGTGATGCAGAAAAGGTTGCAGAGATAATTGAGCTCGCCCATGACACATATACATCTGTCTTAAAATACAACGATGAAAATTCCTTGAGCTGTGTACTTACTATGGCATATTTTACAGCACCGGCATACTACAATATAGTTCGTGAAATGCCGGCAGGAAAAGGTTTTGCTGACTTTGCATTTATTCCGAGATCAAATGCAGGATTCAGACCGGCGATGATAGTTGAACTTAAGTATAATAAATCCGCAGAAACAGCAATCAGCCAGATAAAAGAGAGAAAATATCAGGGAGAATTATCAGGTTATAGTGATAAAATTCTTCTTGTAGGAATCAACTACGATGCAGAAGGAAAAGACAGAAAAAAGCATACCTGTGTGATAGAGGAATGGAATAAATCCTGAGGATAAATCCCCGCTTTACTTGACGAATAGTAAAGTGGGGATTTTGAATGTGTACTAAATTTAATTATTCAAAACGGCTTTATGCCAATGTTCATATCCGCCTCCAAGACTTATCATAGGATATCCAAGCCTTGCAAGATCCCTTGCTGCAATCATGCTTATATTGCCATGATCGCAGTATACGATGATCCATTCAATTACATGAAATGTATCTGCAAGTATTTTATCTATATTATGATCGAGAGATTCCCAGTCTGCCCATATAGCACCGGGGATATGCCCTTTTTCGTAGTCATCTTTATCACGTAAATCTATAAGAAGCGCATTATCCTGAGTTGTATATTTATTCAAATCTTCTGGAGAAATGATTTTGAAGAGCATACAGATGACCTCCGGTATGAACTGTTAGAACAGTTCTCACTTTCTTTCATCAATATTCATAAAACCTGCCAGCGGGCTGTCAGACGCTGCTACGCAGCTCATGTTTTATTTCATATTGCGAAAGAAAGGCTACTCGAACTGTTTAACTTTTAATATATCTTATGATTGAGTAGAACAGCATGTGCCTGCAGTTTATTATTTTGAAGGCTTCCTATAAAATAAAAATAAGTCCCGGGACTATTGATGTAATAAGCCCCGGAACCTATAAAAATTGAGAGTAGTGTTACTGCTTAGGTATTAGTATTTGTTTGAGCAGTCAGAAGCGTTTTTGTTGGAAGAATTGCTCATGTTCTTGTTGGATTCATTGCTTGAGTTCTTGTTAGAAGAGTTAGAAGCATTCTTATTATAAGAGTTGCTCATATTCTTGTTGGACTCATTGCTTGATTTTTTGTTTGAAGAGTTAGAAGCATTTTTGTTAGTTGTGTCTGATGTGTTCTGTTCAGAATAATTTTTATTAGATGACATAGTATCCTCCATTTCTGTTTAAATGTACTTTCAAAATTGTTGTATGAAATATTTTGAAGGTGCATTTTAAGTTTACTGGCAACAATTCTATTATTGTCGCAAATGATAAAAAATATTCAAAAAATAAGATAGTAATAGCTGTTTTTTGTAATACAAGTATGTGCCGGACTGTTGCATAATTTTGCATATGAAACGATTATATGATAGACTGTTATTTATTATGCAGGATTGGAGGTATTTGCAGGATTGCAGAAATTGCCTGGCAATGGAACAATCTGTGGTATAAGCTGGGAATGAGTTGTCTCAATTTTATATGGTGAACTCATATCTGTATCTTAAATTAGAGATGCAGACGAATGAAAAAGGAGGATAAAAATGGAAGTTTTATTGAAAGTGGAAAAACTGAAAAAGATTTTTAAACTGTCATCAAAGCAGCAGAAACTTGAAAAAACAAAAGAAAAAACTAAAATTGCAGTAAATGAATTGTCATTTGAAGCATATAAAGGAGAAGTATTTGGACTTCTTGGACCGAATGGTGCAGGTAAGACAACAACGCTTCGTATGCTTGCAACTCTTATCAAACCTGATTCAGGAGATGCAATTATAGATGGTATAAGTCTTGTAAATAAGCCGGATGAAATTCGTGAGAGAATAGGATTCCTTACAAGTGAACTTAAGCTTGAGGAGTTTTTTACACCAAATTACCTTTTTGACTTTTTCTCAGAATTACACAATGTACCGGATAATGTAAGAGAAGAACGCAAAAAGATACTTTTTGATTTATTTGGTATAAGTAAATTTGCGGAGGTAAAGGTTGCAGATCTTTCAACCGGTATGAAGCAGAAAGTATCACTTGCGATATCTATAGTACATGACCCTGACATAATTATATTTGATGAACCTACCAATGGACTCGATGTACTTACAGCAAAGGTTGTTACTGATTTTATATTGTCACTTAAGGAGCAGGGAAAGACAGTTATTGTTTCAACTCATATATTTAGTCTTATAGAAAAAGTGTGTGACATAGTTGGTATAATAATAAACGGTCAGATGATTAAGTGTGGCAGTCTTGAAGAGGTCAAATCAGGAATGAACCTTGAGGATAGATTCTTTGAAATATACAAAGAAACTGTGAAGGAGGATGAATAATGAAAAACGGTATTTTTACAGTTATGAAAAAGGAACTTTTGCGTTTCTTTGGTGATAAACGTATGGTATTTTCTACTATTCTTATGCCGGGTCTGATGATATTTATAATGTATACATTTATGGGAGATGCAATGTCAGACCAGTATGGAGTTGATGAAAATTATAAATCTAAGATAGAATCTGTCAATACATCTGAAAGTGTATCAGCATTTGCTGATAAGATGGGCATAAAGCTTAAGAATATAACTGAAAATCAGGAAGAGAAAAGTAAGAAAAAATTGTCAGATAAGAAAATTGATCTCTATGTAAAGTTTGAAGAAAATTTTGATGATAATGTTGCAGCATATGATTGTACAACAGGTGGAGCAGCACCTAAGGTAGAAATTTATTATAACTCTGCGTCAACGAAGTCACAGACTGCTTATGAGCAGATGAAAAATATCCTTGATACATACGAGTCGCAGCTTTCCAACAAATTTGACATAAATGCGGACGCAAAGGGTGTTTATGATGTGGCAACCAATGAAGATACAACGGGTATGCTTATGTCATCACTCATGCCTATGCTTTTGCTTATATTCTTATTTAGTGCATGTATGTCAGTAGGTCCTGAATCAATCGCCGGTGAGAAAGAGCGTGGAACTATAGCAACTATGCTTATAACACCGGTTTCAAGAAGCCATATAGCTCTTGGAAAGATTATTGCACTTTCAATCATTGCACTTCTTAGCGGTGCATCAAGCACAATAGGCACAATGGTTTCAATACCAAAGATTATGGTAGGGGCAGAGGAAACAATGAAAAGCACATCATATGGAGTAGATACATATGTTGCACTTACATTTATAATATTGTCAACCGTGCTTGTAATAGTAACACTTATTTCGATAGTATCTGCATTTGCCAGAACGATAAAAGAAGCTCAGACATATGTAACACCATTTATGATATTGGTGATAATCGTTGGTGTAACATGTATGTTTGGCGGTGGAGCACAGAAAAATCTTTACATGTATGCAATTCCTTTGTACAATAGCGTACAGTGTATGGTTGGTATATTCTCATTTAAGATAGTAATGTCACATGTTTTGGTAACTATTGCTTCCAATTTAATTTATACGGGAATTGGTGTATATGTGCTTACCAGAATGTTCAACAGTGAGAAAATCATGTTTAATTAAAAATAACTATTCAGAATGTCGTGTGTGTGGGACTTAATAGTTATAATATATATAACTCAGAAATGGAGCAGAGAGCAATGAGACAGAAGTTGAAAAGTATTATCAGAGTAATGATGCTTGTGGCTGTAGTTTCTGCGCTGGCAGGTCTATTGTCAGTGGGGAATGCATCGGCAGGTACTAAGTTTATAGTGGGATTTGATGCATCATTTCCGCCATATGGATCTATCGATGAGAATGGAGAGTATGTTGGATTTGATCTGGATCTTGCCAAAGAAGTATGTGACAGAAATGGCTGGACACTTGTTAAACAGCCTATTGACTGGAATACAAAAGATTCTGAACTTAATGCCGGCAATATAAGTTGTATCTGGAATGGTTTTACAATGAATGGACGAGAGGATAAATATACATGGTCAACACCATATATAGACAATTCCCAGATAGTAATCGTTAATTCAGACTCTGATATCAACAGGCTGTCAGACCTGAAAGGTAAAAGAGTTGTAGTTCAGGCTGATTCATCTGCTCTTGCCGCACTTAAAGGTGACGATGCTACTGAGGACAATAAAAAGCTTGCCAGATCTATGAAAGAAATAATAGAAGTAGCTGATTACAATACTGCGTTTATGAATCTTGAAAGCGGTATGGCTGATGCTGTATGTATGGATATCGGAGTGGCATCATACAAGATCAATTCATCCAATGGTGAGTTCAGAATGCTTGATGAAAGAGTTTCATCAGAAGAGTATGGTATTGGCTTTAAGAAGGGTAATACCAAATTAAGAGATGATGTCCAGAAAACACTTTTTGCAATGCTGGAGGATGGCACATATGAAAAAATAGCATCCGACTGGGGGCTTAAGGACAGCATTTGTCTTAGTGAAGATGATAAAAAGTACATAGACGGTGGTGCTGTTCCTACAGCAGATCCGGCACAGATAAAGAAGCAGGAGGATAATAATTCATCTACAGAACAGAAAGTTGTTAAGGCAAAAAAGACATCTATGGCAAATATAGTTAAGCAGCTTTCAAAAGGAATGGCAGCAACTCTTGGAATATTTGTACTTACACTTATATTCTCAATGCCACTTGGTCTTTTGCTTACAGCTATAAGAATGTCAAAGATAAAGATACTTGAATGGCTTTCAAAGATATACATATCAATAATGCGTGGTACTCCACTTATGCTTCAGCTTCTTGTGGTATTTTACGGACCTCATTATGTTCTTGGAATAAAGATGCCATATTCATATCGTTTCTATGCGGTAATAATTGGTTTCTCGCTTAATTATGCAGCATATTTTGCTGAAATATTCCGTTCGGGAATACAGAGTATTCCAAATGGTCAGAAAGAGGCAGCAACTGTACTTGGATATAGCAAGGCAGGTACATTCTTTAAGATAATATTCCCTCAGATGGTCAAGCGTATCATGCCGCCTGTAACCAATGAAGTAATCACTCTTGTAAAAGATACATCGCTTGCATTTGCTCTTGCATATACAGAAATGTTTACTGTCGCACAGCATATAACTGCAAGTCAGGCATCAATAATGCCATTGTTTGTAGCTGGTCTTTTCTATTATATATTTAATGCAATAGTTGCATATGTAATGGAATACATTGAAAAGAAGCTTGACTATTACCGCTAGTCAGATTGGAGTGTAGATATGAGTATTTTAAAAATGGAACATATAAAGAAAAGCTTTGATGATAAGGTCGTACTTAAAGATATAAGTCTTACAGTAGATGAAGGCGAGGTAGTATCTATAATAGGACCTTCCGGTTCGGGCAAATCAACACTTTTAAGATGTGCAACATTTCTTGAAAGGGCGGATTATGGAAGTATATCATATGTAGATAAAAAAGTGGTTAAATCAGAGGGGGGTGTTGCTGTATATCCAGGCAAACAGGAGATACGCAAGGCACAGTCAAACTTCGGTCTTGTATTTCAGAACTTCAACCTTTTCCCTCATTTTTCAGTAATGAAAAATATATCTGATGCACCTATATCCAATCAGAAAAGAGATAAGGAAGAGGTTTATAAAGAAGTGCGTGAGCTTCTTAAAAAGGTTGGTCTTGAAGATAAAGAAAATGCATATCCTTGTGAGCTTTCAGGCGGACAGCAGCAGAGAGTAGCAATAGCAAGGGCTCTTGCCCTCAATCCAAAGATGCTTTTCTTTGATGAGCCTACATCGGCACTTGATCCTGAGATTACAGCAGGTATACTTCGTGTAATGAAGAGTCTTGCAGATGATAAGATGACTATGGTTGTCGTGACACATGAGATTGACTTTGCAAAAGCCGTATCAGACAGAGTTGTATTTATGGATGGCGGAATGATAGTTGAAGAGGGCACTCCGGAGGATGTAATTGACAATCCGAAAAATCAGAGAACAAAGGATTTCCTGAAGAAATTATCGTTGTAGATCAGAAATTTAATTATTTTGAATTTAATAGTTTAGTCGTAAAAATATATATTATAGCAACTGATTTTATCAGAAAATTTGTATATAATTTTCGAGATAAATCAGTTGCTTTTTCTATGGAAATAATGTATTGTGTCTTGTTGGCTAGATAAAGAAGTGTGGTTATTGAATATAGAAGGTGTAATAATGAGATACGTATCTATAGAACGTGTAAAACCGGGCATGAAGTTAGGAAAAACAATATTTGGCGATCAGAATCGTGTATTGTTGTCTAACAATAGTTCGTTGTCTGAAGAATATATTGCAAGACTTATAGACAGGGGGTATCCGGGCATATATATACAGGATGAATTTTCGGAGGGAATAGTTATAGAAGAGGTAATACCTGTTGAACTTAGAAATAGAAGTGCACAGGCAGTCAAAGACTGTGATCTTGATGAGCTTCAGAATGTAGCAGTTGAAATTGTTGAGGCTATTCTAAATTCAGGAGAGCACATTTCTATGGATATAATGGATCTTAGAACATATGATAATTATACATATAAACATTCAGTTAATGTTGCTGTAATTACTACAATCATTGGTCTGTATCTTAAATACAGCCATGATGAACTTGTAGATTTATGTCTGGCAGGACTGCTCCATGATATAGGTAAGACAAAGATAGATAACAATATTATTAATAAGCCGGCAAAGCTTACGGATGAGGAATACAGCATAGTCAAGGAACATGCAAGATTTTCATATGAAATGCTTCAGGATAACTGGACGATATCCTCAAAGACACGTCAGGGAGTGCTTCATCATCATGAGAATGAAAATGGAACAGGTTATCCTGATAAGCTTATGGGAGATGAGATTCTTATCTATGCAAAGATAATCCATGTGGCAGATGTATATGATGCACTTACTTCTAAACGACCATATAAGAAACCATTTGCTCTTTCAGAAGCAATTGAGTATCTTATGGGTGGAGGCAATGTACTTTTTGATACAGAGATTGTACATATATTTATAAAAACTGTACCTGTATATCCTAAAGGAACAGAAGTGGCACTTTCCAATGGAGAAACAGGTCCTGTTGTATCAAATACAAGCAATCCACTGCGTCCTATAGTAAAAATGTATGATACAAAGGAAGAAATAAACCTGAATACAGATATGGATTATATGAATGTAATAATTGTACCACATACTATAGTAGAATGTGATTATTCACAATAGAAATGGAGAAGCGTTATGTTTTGTTCAAACTGTGGAAATGAAATAGATGATAATGATAAATTTTGTGCTCATTGTGGTCATAAGGTAGAAAAGGTTCATCAGACAGAAGATGATTTTATGCCTACACATATAGAGATGCCTGAGGATATGATAATACCTGATATATCATATGACGCACCTAAAAAGCAGGTATATAATGTACCGGATCAGGGAAAGACAACGGTGCGCAAGGTTCAGCCGGTTAATAAGCAGCCTGCAAAAAACAACAAAGCCGATGGAAAAGACAGAAAGCTTATATATATAATACCAATTGCATTGGTTATAGTTATGATTGTATTGGTTATATGGTTTGTTGTAATTCCGGTTTTAAGTCCGGAAAAAGAGGATACATCATATATACAGAATACAGAAGCACCAAAGGCATCAGCAGACAAGTCTGTTGACAAAGCCGGTAGTGAAGCTGACGGTGATACAGACAATAATGATGGGGAAAGCATAACTGATTCAATCAATGAACAGAACGATAAGCTTCGTTCCAACAGCGGTTCTGATAAAAATACAGACAGCTCAGACTATGCTGCATCTTCTCCGGAAAAAGCAGTAAGTAATTATGTGAATTTCTTTGTAGCGGCGGTTAATTCAGGAGATTTTTCATCTGCATATAAGGTTATGAAGGAAAACTCCAGCATATATAATATGCAGAAATCTACATCTAAGCGTCTTTACAGCAAAGGCGTAAAAGAAAGTGTCAGGTCATGTGGAATCAGAAATGTAAAGTGGATAAGTGACAATGAATGTGATATAACATCAAGTGAAAGCATATATGTGCAGTATTCTGATGGGACAGATAAGACGATAGATCAGAGTTATACCTATACATGTGTTAAGCAGGGAAACGACTGGGTTTTAACAGACATGAAGTGATTGAGAGGAGTACAGCGTGGCTGTACTTCTTTTAAAATCTTGCGTAACAGTTCAGCCTATCATTTCTTCAATTCATAAACCTGCCAGCTACGCTGTCAGTCGCTGCTACGCAGC
>CAZFFA010000015.1:0-22860 GCA_964517955.1 uncultured Jutongia sp.
ACGTAAGACAACCGAGCGGGAGCGTCTCTTTTTATGGAATAAATATAGGAAATTCGTTTTAGATAATATCATGGTCGCATTTTTAAGAATTATTTAGAAAACGCCACAGAAAATACGATAAAACCGTTAAATTCTGTGGCGTTTTATTTTTCGATAAATCTGCAAATAGGCTGTATCAGCTTGATTTAAGACAGCGAAATTGATTCTTTTGATGATTGTTCTACTTTGCCTTTGCCGGATGATAAACCTGATATCTAAATGTTCCATCCTCATTTTTTGTCAATGTCTCAATCTTTGTTCCTTCTGCTGTTTCATCACCGGATTCACCAATCATTATCTCCTCTCCAACATCATAAGCCCAGTCTGAAACACTATAAGATAACTTATCCGTTGGTGTTGATATAGAAATCATTCCATCTTTATCCAGAGTCACCGTTTTAGTCTCATTCTTAATGAGTTCTGCACCTTCTAACCTTTTTCTGGTCTGTTCTTTTCCCATGATGTCATCATCTGATGCAATTGAATGTTCTGTTTTTACAGAATATTTCTCCGATGCCTCTGGCTTTTTTGTTTTTGCAAAATATTCCTCTGCAGCCTTGTCATCTGCCTTTGATTTATCCAATGGAAGCTTAAAAAGTGCTTTCATGCCGTCAAAGTTCTTATCAATTGCATAATCCCCCGTCTTTTCTTCCATTGTAAATGCCTGTGCTTCCTGCCCAAAGCTTTCTACCACTCCGAGATAAACACCCATATTTGCAAAAATTTCCAGGTTATCACATTCCAAAAGCTGATACTGTACACCACCCTGCACAAATGCCTGTGCGCCTGCACTTAATGTTCCGTTATTTACATCCATAAAACTTTTTCCATGAATCAGTGCAGAAACGCAAAAGATACTAAAGCCTTCTTCCGTCTCTCCCGGCATTGGCTTACCATCCTCACATTCGATAGACACTACGGCATAACTTTTTGCTTCGCTGATTTTCGACTGTTTACCATTGTCTACTACCGGAGTAAGATCTTTTCCTGTAACTATTCCCATCAATGTAATATTATAACCTGCTGATTTCTGTGTTTCATTGATGGTAATAGCATCTTTACTATCAAATGCTTTTGCCAATGCTCCGTCCTCTTTCATCTGATCTACAACCTGTGAAGGTGTAAGATAACGGTATGCCGCATATGCCGATGCTGATCCGACAACAAGTATCCCTATTGCAGCAGCTACTGCTACACCTGATCTGAATGTTCTATGCTTCATATTCTGTGCCTCCTCTGCCTTTCTTACAATCGATGCATTCAGGCTTTCTTCTGGAACACATTCCGGCAAAAGATTTTCTTTTAGCAATTCGTCAAATTCTCTCATGAAAAGTAATCCTCCAATTCTTTTTCCAATAATTTTCTGGCTTTATAGAGCCGGCTTTTTACTGTTCCCTGTGGAATAGACAAAAGTTTAGCAATTAACGCCACGCTTTGATTCTCCATATAGTAAAGTAACAGCGGAATACGATATGTATCTGAAAGACCATCGACAGCCCTCCACAAATATACCTTTTCCTCCTCTTTCACAACCTGTTCCACCATATCGCCTTCAGCAATATGTATACACTCCTCCAAGGCTTCCTCAGCCACTTGTGGAGCGATCCTGTTTCGCCATGCCTGTTTGCGCACCCGATTTTTCCAAAGCCTGATCACGATGGAGAGCAGATAGCTTTTCGGATTATCTTCATACCGAATAGATGCTAACTTTCTGGTTGCTTCTAAAAATGCGTCCTGATACAGATCATCTGCGCTCTCTTTTTCTTTTGCCAGGTGCATGCAGAATGAGTAAATATCTTTCCCATAAAGAAAAATACACTGTTCCAATTCCTGAATTGTCATATTAACTACTTCCCGTGTACACGAATTTTGAAAAGCTTTTCCCGCCTTTCACTTATACATTGTAATAACTTTGACAGCGGTTCACATTTTTTCCTGATTTGCCTTATAAATATCAGCCACCTCATTTATTGTGATGTATGCAGACGGATCTATTTTATGTACTATATTTTTCATTTTGACTATCTGAAATCTATTGATCACAAAATAAACAATATGTGACGTTTTATGCGAATACCCACCCATGGCATCTATTATAGTCGTACCACTTTCAAATGTTTCTGACAAAGCCCTGCTTATTTCTTTTGGTTTCTGTGTCACTATCATAGCCGCTTTCGCCCTGTCAAAACCGTCCACTATAAAATCAACTGTTTTCAGTGCAGCCATATATGTAACTATAGAATATAACGGCAATACCCAGCTATTTATTGCTACGCCGCATACAATATAAAGAATGACATTGTATATCATCACAAATGTACCAACTGTAAGTCCCAGCTTCTTTGCAAATATAACCGCCATTACCTCAATTCCGTCCATCGCACCGCCAAAACGGATTGCCAGTCCGCTCCCTGTCCCTGAAATGATACCGCCAAATAATGCGCAAAGAAAAAGATCATTGCCTGCAAGCGGCGAAGTTATACTTACATCTACAGGAACTACATATGTAATAAGCCATGCCATAGCCGAATAAATGACGACTGTGTAAATGGCATAAAAAGTAAACAACCCTCCCTGCTTTCTAGTGCCATACAAAAATAACGGTATATTCAATAATATAAGTACGAGCGACAGTGATATGTGAGCCGGTGTACATTGTGATATAAGCATAGATGTTCCTGATATACCACTGTCATACAACTTAACCGGACTTAGGAACATAACAACACCTATCGCATTTATCACACCTGCTATTGTAAGCATAACCATATTGACTACCTGAATCTGTTTAAGTTCTTTTAAAAAATTCATAGATTTCCTCATTTCTGCGCACGTTTTTTTGTGCATAACGAGTTTGTGTCAAGTGCGCGCAGACACAAAGCAATTAACTTACCCACCACAAGGTGCAAATTCGTAACAGTTCAGCCTTTCGTTTCTTACATTCATAAACCTGCCAGCTATGCTGTCAGTCGCTGCTGCGCAGCTTTTGTTTATTTCATTTCAGAAATGAAAGGCTATTCCACCATAAAAATATAATAAGCAATACAATGAGCAAGCTCAAATATTGCCTATTATATTTTTATGGCTGAACTGTTACGCAAATCCTTTGAAATGTCAAAAGACGCCGAGCCTTTCATAGCTATTCGACGTCTTTGTCTTTACTATAATTATATATTACAGTATCTTTTCTTTCGTATATTATCTATTATATCATACTTCCCTGTCAATAAAACTTATACCGTTTTTTCATAATTGCTTTTATCTTTAAGTTCCTCTAAAAGCTCTGATACATACTTTCTATAAAATGGGTGCATTATATATGGACTTATATTGCAAAGAGGCTGCAATACAAAATCTCTCTTTGCAATTTCCGGGTGCGGAACCGTAAGTTCCTCATCCTGATAAATGAGACTGTCATAAAATAATATATCAAGATCTATTGTGCGTGGTCCCCAGTGAATTATCCTTTCACGTTTAAGTTCTGCTTCTATTTCCTGCAGAAAATGAAGCAATTCCTTTGGCTGCATAATTGTCTTAAAGTATGCAGCACAATTCACAAAGTCATCCTGCTCTTTAACACCATAAGGTTTTGTCTTTATCATGTCAGATACTTTTAAGGATTTATTTCTGCTATCTGACTCTATCATATTCATGGCATCTTTGATATTCTGAACAGAATCCCCCATATTGGAACCTACACCTATATAAACATCATGCCAGCCACGTTCAACCCTTACCGATGCAGTATCAAGAGGCATCTTTATCGGAGCCCATGGCTTCTTAACTTCAACTGTTACATTCTTAACAATTTCAAATTCAAGAAGTATCATCTTGGCAATTCCCGCCGCAAGAGTCTCTATGAGAGCGTATTTTTCTTTACTTACGATATCAGAAATGCGGTTACAAACCTCTGCATAGTTTACTGTATATTCGCATCTGTCTTCACTTATTGCTTTTGTAGCATCAAGTTTTAAATTGGCAGATACTATAAATTTCTGACCAAGAACATTTTCCTCTTCCAAGACTCCATGATTTCCAAATATTTCAAGATCTCTGATAATTATTTCATCCAACATATTTTCATCCTCATTTTATACTATTTAAAACATAATCTGTCATATCCAGTGCTCTTCTATTGGCTTTTACATCATGTACTCTGAATATACTGCTGCCTGCCTGTCTGCCGATTACATCAAGTGCTATGGTAGCCTCTGTCCTCTCTCCCATAGGAAGATCAAGTGACTTACCAATTATTGATTTATTGGATATACCCAGAAGAACCGGATATTTAAGTGCAACAAGTTCTTTAAGCCTTGCCATAAATACAAGATTGTCTTCGAGTGTCTTTGCAAATCCGATACCCGGATCAAGGATAATATTGCCATCATCGACTCCCGCATTTTTTGCAATAGCAATACTTTCTTTTATATCACTTATAACATCCTTCATATAATCTTTGTACTCGCAGACAGCTCTGTTATGCATTATAATGACAGGGCATTTCTTCTCGGCTGCAAGCTCTGCCATCGGAGTAACTCCGTCATTCTGAATAATGACACTTCCATCCTGTGCATCACCAATATACTTAAGTCCCCATATATCATTGATAATATCAGCACCTGCTTCTAATCCTGCTCTTGCAGTTTCTGCCTTAAAAGTATCAAGCGACAAAGGTATATCAAATCTCTTCTTAACCGCTTCTATGACAGGACACACTCTTTCAATTTCTTCAGCTGCCGGAACTTTTTCTGCACCCGGTCTTGTTGACTCTCCACCTATATCAATGATATCAGCACCATCTTTTATCATTTCTTCTGTGTGCTTAAGTGCACTGTCCATATTATTGTACTTACCTCCGTCTGAAAATGAATCCGGTGTAACATTAAGGATTCCCATCACATATGACTTACCATTGTTAAAATCAAATTCTTTTCCACCTAAAAACATCTTTTTATCCTCCTTTTTGTATATATGCACTCTCGGAATCTTCTCAAAGCAAATCCTTTCGACTGGATTTCCGATATACTGCTTCCATTAAATATATATATTGGAATTTCTTTCTTCTTCTTTCCACTTGCATGTATCTGATGAACCACATTTAAAACAGTTTCTTGATATATGATCTGATATCTGCAGGTATTCAGATAGTCCAAGTTTTTGACCAGACTCTCTTGCTTTAATGAAATCACCTGTATTTCTTCGACACCTGTGAGACAATATTGCATCACAGATCTGCCTGATTTCTTCCGGGCTGTATCCACATTCTGACAATATTTTTTCTGCTATATCCGCAGAAACCCTGTCATGATCCTCACCACTTTGATGATAAGTTTTTACTCTTCCTATATCGTGAAGCAGCGATGCCGCATATACCATGTCTTTCGATATATCTGCGTCATCTTCAAGAATCATTATATAACTTATCCTTGCAACATCAAGCAGATGTTCAAGTCCATGCTTACAATACTTACGGCTTTCTTCAAGTGTTTCCAGTTCTTCCAAAAGCGCTCTGTATTCTTCATTTTCAATAATAATATTATATCGCATTATGTCTTTTCTACTTTCTGGTATAAGTCACGAATTTATAAGGTATCTCTCCATCAATGACTGCATCTACGTTTCTTGTAAATCTGCTTTTATCAAAATCCGGAAATTTTGTATCTCCTTCAACTTCAAGTTCAATTTCCGTAGCATATATTTTGTCAGCTATATCAATACATTCTCCGTAAATGCTCTCTCCACCTGATATAAATACATCTCTTTCTCCTGCCATTTCCAGAGCCTCTCTCACTGAACTTACAGTATGAACACCATCCATCTCAAACTTTTTTGTGGATGAAACCACATATACTGTTCTTTCAGGAAGTGGTCTTTTTATTTCCTCAAAGCTTTTTCTTCCCATAACCACAATATTACCTGTTGTAAGCTTACGAAAATGCTTCTTATCTTCAGGAATATTCCATGGTATTCTTCCCTTATTGCCAATTATATTTCCATTTGCATAAGCAACTATTATTGCAATCATATTTTCTCTCTATACTTTCTCCTTAGTCAGTAATCAACTTATTCATTCTAGCAAATAATCAATTTCTTTACAATCTAAAAAGAACAGACTTAAGGTGCCAAAGAATATATTTTATTTTCTTTGACACCCATGATATAAAAAACTATTATTAAGTTAACACAAATGCTCTATTTTCTATCAACCTTATTTACAGACCTTCCCCTGCAAGTCTACTCTTCAAACGCTATAACTGCTCCATTGTATTTTTTATCAATAAATTTCTTAATATCATCTGATTTCAATACTTCCACCAAAGCCTTTATACCCTTATCATTCTCATTGCCTTTCTTTACTGCAATTATATTTACATATGTCTTAGCTGCTTCTGAATCATTTGATTCGTATGCAAGTGCATCTTTACTTACAGTATATCCGGCTTTGAGTGCATAGTTTCCATTGAGGATCACATATGCTGCCTCACCTGTTACTCTGGCTATCTGGGCTGCTTCAAGTTCATCGAACTTAATATTATGTGGATTTTCTTTTATATCATTTATAGTTGCTGTAAGTCCTGCACCATCTTTTAACTTGATTATACCATTGTCCTGCAACAGTAAGAGTGCTCTTGCTTCATTCGTTGTATCATTAGGAATTGCTATTCTGTCTCCATCAGCAATGTCATCAAGTGATTTCTTAGTTCCCGGATAAATTCCAAATGGCTCATAATGAATTTTACCAACACTGACAAGATTTGTGCTCTTTTCCTCGTTGAAGCTGTCAAGATAAGGCTGATGCTGGAAATAGTTTGCATCATATTCCCCACTTTCAACTACTTCATTTGGCTGAACATAATCTTCAAATTCTGTTATCTGAAGATCATAACCTTTCTTTTTAAGGATTGGCTTTGCCTCATTCAATATCTCCGCATGAGGAGTAGTTGAAGCTGCTATTTTTATAACTTTCAAACCATCTGCTGATGCATTCTTTCCACCATCTGCACTTTTGCCGCATCCTGTAATTGCTCCCACAACTAAAGTTCCCACTAAAATAATTGATAATAATTTCTTCTTCATAATAATCCTCCATTTTCTCTATTTTCTCTTATCTATCTTTGACGCAGTAAATGTCCCTGCTAACTGAAATATCTGTACTAAAATTATCAGTAAAACAACTGTAACTATCATAATATCCGACTGATATCTGTAGTAACCGTAGCGGACAGCTATATCTCCAAGTCCACCGCCACCAACGATGCCTGCCATAGCCGAATATCCCAAAATTGTTCCACAGGCAATAGTTATACCTGTTACAATGGACGTTCTTGATTCTACAAGAAGCACCTTAATTATAATTCTGAGATTGCCTGCCCCCATTGACTTTGCTGCTTCAATCACACCAAAATCAACTTCCTTTATTGATGATTCGACAAGCCTTGCAATAAATGGAATAGCAGCAACAACAAGTGGAACTATCGTAGCTGTCGAACCTGTACTTTTACCAATAAGAAGTCTTGTAAGCGGTGTTATCAGAATAAGTAGTATAAGAAATGGTATACTTCTGACAACATTAACCACTATGTCCAAAATCTTGTACACACCTTTATTGGGTATAAGGCCATCTTTATCTGTAACAGCAAGCCATATTCCAAGCGGCAGTCCAAAAAGATAACCTATTGCCGTTGATAATAATGTCATATATAATGTCTCACCTATTCCATTGATAATCATTGTATTAACTTCAGACGTCCACATTGTTTACCACCTCCAATCGCAATTTTCTCATCTAATTCATAACCAGTATCAAGCCTTAGAAGCTCTTTTCCCATATCTGACTTCGGATGTGCAAATACCTTTGAAACTCTTCCCGTCTCAACAATTCTTCCATTCTTCATAATCGCCACATGTGAACATATATCCCTTACCACTGACATCTGATGAGTTATGATCACTATTGTAATCCCAAATTTCTCATTGATATCCCTAAGCAATTCAAGAATAGAGGATGTTGTTCCCGGATCAAGTGCACTTGTAGCTTCATCACACAAAAGGATTTTAGGATTACCTGCCAGTGCTCTTGCAATAGCAACTCTCTGCTTCTGTCCACCCGAAAGCTGTGCCGGGTACGCTTTGAGTTTATCCTTAAGACCGACCATCTCAAGAAGTTCTTTGGCTCTTTTCTTTGCCTCTTTTCTGCTTTTCTTCTGAATATAAAGAGGGAAACAGACATTATCTAAAACCGATTTCTGCATCAACAGATTAAAATGCTGAAAGATCATTGCTATATCTTCTCTCTGTTTCTGAAGTTCTCTTCTTGTAAGACTTCCAAGATCATTGCCTTCGACTATAACTTCACCTTCTGTCGGCTCTTCAAGATAATTCATACATCTGACCAATGTTGATTTACCTGCACCGGACATTCCGATGATTCCATATATATCACCTTTTTCTATGGATAGATTAACATCTTTTAAGGCATCTGTTTTTCCTGCCTTAGTCTGAAATGTTTTCCAAAGGTTTTTAATTTCTATCTCAGCCATTCTGCTTTCCCTCCTCTTATTTTCTACTTTATGTTGATGTCAAAAGATATTTCAATCTCAACCGATGTTATAGGTTGCTGCATTGCTGTCTGCTTTTGACTCTTGCATCATATCACCATTGGTTTCATTTGTATAATCCCTAATTTCTATAAGTATCTATAGACAAAAGCTATAACCTTAAAATAAATTTTTCATGTATTTGCAACTGTTCATCCAAAAAAATAATCTACAATACTTGAGCCTGCTCATTGTATTGTAGATTATCTTACTAATATTTATTGATTTTTTATTGCCCTAACCACAGTTTTATTGTTTCTTCATCTATATTCACAGCTTTTGCAATTGAAACTGTGTCCATTCCCATATCGGTTAAATTTTTTACTGTTCTTTTTGCCACTTCTTCTGCTTCTTCCTTAGCTTTTTTTGTTGCTTCTTCTGCTGCTTTTTTTGCCGCTTCTTCTGCTGCTTCTTTAGCTTTTCTTGTTGCTTCTTCTGCTGCTTTTTTTGCTGCTTCTTTAGCTTTTCTCTCGGCATATTCCTCTACACTTTTACACATAATCTCATCCTCCTCACCATGTTTTAATTCTTTCATTCTTCTTGATATATTTGGAAAGTTATTATCTTCAAAGTCTGTTTTTAGGAAACATTGCATCAGTTCACCTATAAGACTGTCATCTGCTACTTCTGTATTGACATATACTGATGTCAGACCATCTTTTACGGGTTCTCCTGTTTCTCTTATAACATTTTCTACATGATATATTGTTTTTCCTGCTCCGAACATATCAAACTCGGATATATAGATTACTATTACGTCCTGTACGTCTTCAAATTCATCACCCGGTTCAGATTTATTTACTGTTATTGTTGATGCATTATAACGCACACGCTTTACATGATTGCAATTGTCTGACCGCTGAATTTCTATATTGTAGACTTTGTCTTCTACTCCTTCAATATATGCATCAAGACGAACCGACCTTTTTGCGAGATTGCGCAAAGACTTTTGTGCAACCAATGTTTCCGGTTTTACCTTTAGCTGTGGATTTTCAAGTATTACCTGTAATAATTCCTCACATGCCGCAGGATCTTCCATGAACTTTTCAAATAATACATCATCTATCAATCGCAGATTTTTTATTATCTGCATTACTTCATCATCTGTTTTTCTGTCTTTTTTAGACTTTTCTTTGCTTTGTACTTTTTTATTATCTGCCATTATTTCCACCCTTCTTAAACTCTTATAAAAAACTATCATACGCTAACTACTATGAAAATGATAACATATTCTTATAATTTATATCAAGTAACTATTATCTAATTAATGTCTTTCCAGTAACATTTTAACCTTATTGACAACCTAATCTTTATCGGTTATATATTATGATACAAGGGTCAAAAGCAAATAGCAATGTTATGCACACATACAAATTGCTATCTGGTGGCTTGACCCATCAAACACCAACAATAGGAAGTGTTTGCAGGATTGCGTAAATTGCTTGACAATGGAGTAATCCGTGGCATCAGTTGACACCAAGTATGACAATACACAATGATAAAGTAAAAAACTTACGGAAGCTATCATTAAAAAGTGTATAAGCATCAAACAAAGAAAGGAGAACTGATAATCTGCTTCCCGACTATCACGAAAAAACATATGAAACAAAAAAACTATATCAAACATGGCTTAATGCTTGCAGTTCTTGCATTTTCATTCAGCATCCTTTTATGTGATGCAAACTCTTATGCAGCCAAAAAGACAACTGCATCTCTTGCCTTTGGTTCACATACCTACATTGCAATCAATGACACTGATACAGTCAAGCTTAAAAACAAAGTAAAAAAAGCTGCCTACAGCTTTAGTTCCAAAAACAAAAAAATAGCAACTGTAAACAAAAAAGGTACTGTAAAGGGAATTTCTGCCGGAAAAACAAAGATTGTTGTAACACAGAAGCTTAATAAAAAAGGTAAAAAGATTGCAACACTCACAGTTTATGTAAGAAAAACTGTTTTAGCCGGTGACGTTGATCCAAATGTATACATTTCAAACCAGCCGGGATATGAAAAAGGCAATACATATTTTCACCCGGATAATTTTATTGCATTTAAAAACAGAAAAGCAAAATATACTGTAAAATCATCTGATACAAAAAGATTATCATTGGCATCTGACGGCACGATCAAAAATGTCACAGGAACAGGTAAAGTAAAGGTTCTCATTAAAGAAACATACAAAAAGAAAACCCGCAATGTCTGCACAGTGTACGCCCATATATCTACACCTAAATTTGCAGATAAAAAGAATATCTCAATTTATAAATACGAAACTTATGACATAGTATTTAATACTTATAATATAGGACAATATTTTGTAAGTATCTCAAAAAATGCAACAACTATGAATCCAAATGATATTGCAGGCTCTGTTAAAAATAACGATGATGTTCTTAGGATGACTCAGGATACTAAAGGAAATCTTGAAGGACGTCTCAAAGGTATATCTGCCGGAAAACGTTTCGTTTCTTTGTATTTATATGATTACAATAAGAAAAAATATATAACTAAGCCATTTGCCAATTTTACTGTAACAGTAAAAACTGTAGATAATGCATCAAAATTAAAAGTAGATTTTGAGAATGACTATGATGATGAAAACGGCAGTAGTTATGATAAAAATACAAACACATTAACATTGAACGACCATAAGTTCAAATTTCTAGATATATTTACTACACCATATAATTATACCGGTGAAGTAACAGCAACCAGTTCAAATCCGGATGTTGTAAAAATCATAAATACAACTAACAGGTGCGCCTCTAACGATATCTATACATATGACAAGGATGTAACCACAGAGCGATTATCCTTATATACATTGGCTTCCGGATCTTCAACAATTACATTAAAAGCAAATGGCGCAGAAACATCTTTTAATGTTGTTGTAAGAGCTCAGAAGTATAAAACATCATCTGATATATACCTTGATGTGGTGTTAGATACCCCTGTTCCTTATGCTTATGACAATGATGATTACTATGATGATAATGAATATGCCAACTACAAAGGGTTCACTGTAAAATCATCTGATGAATCTATCGTTTCCTCAAAAGAAGCTTTTGCATATAATCCATATGTAATATCTGATAGTATATGCGCCATGAAACTTCACCTTAACGGTAATGTTAAAAATGGTCCTGTAACACTTTCCGTTTACTACAAAGGAAAAATTGTTGGTTCAGTTACAATCAATATAGCCAAAAAGTAATTCAAATGATAATTAAGTAAAAACAAAAACTTCTCTTTTTCCAGCCATAAGCTATAAGCAATATATATTTGAGCTTGTTCATAATATGATTGTTTATAGCTTTATGGTAGAATTGTTACGATTAAAGAGAAGTTTTTAATTTTTATTTAGCAAAGAACCTTTTCTTTATATTTCAAAAGTTCTTCTATATATTTCTGACACATCTCACTTATTACAGCAGATTTTCTTGATATATATCCAATCGTCATCTTCTCATCAGTCCTAAGCTTGACTGCAAGATAATCCGGTCCGTTGAGATCCTCACATATTATACCGGAGCACAACGTGTAACCATTTATTCCAATCATAAGATTAAGTATAGTTGCCCTGTCATTTACACGTATCATCCTTTTGTAATCATATGTGCTAAGCACCTCTTCTGCATAATATGCTGAATTATACTCACCCTGATCAAATACAAGACAGGGAAATTCATCAAGTTCTTCTATAGTTACTTCTTTCTTTGCAGCAAGCGGATTGCTTTTGCTCATATACGCATATATGCTGCATTCAAACATTGGAGTAAAAGTAAGTCCTGCCTCTTTCAAAATCTTTTTAAGTACAGACTGATTGTAATCATTCATATAAATTACACCTATTTCGCTCTTTTGATTTTGAACATTCTTTATAACCTCATGCGTCGTAGTCTCATGAACTTCAAATTCGTACTCGTCCATTCCGTACTGTTTGATAAGCTCCACAAAGGCATTGACAGCAAATGTATAATGCTGCATTGATACGTGAAAACTTCTTTTCAAATTGGTTTTTGATATATATTTTGCATCGAGAATATCGTATTGCTCTACAACAGACCTTGCATACCCAAGAAATTCTTTTCCCTTCACAGTAAGTGAAATTCCCGATTTTGAACGTATAAATATATCAAATCCTATCTCTTCCTCAAGTGAATGAAGTGCTGCTGAAAGGCTGGGCTGTGATATAAACAGCTTCTTTGCAGCTTCATTTAAGGAGTCTTCCTTGGAAATTGCGATTATATATTTTAGTTGGTTTAATGTCATATTATTCTACTTTCCACTCACTTCTTCAATCCACTTTCCAACAACCTTTGTAAGCTCCATTCTCTGTCCTATAAAGCTATGGTTGCTGTTCAGTGAAACATAGCCAAACCTGTCACTTTCGGCTTCAAGCTTATCAGCAAGAGGTCGTAACATCTTATCTGGCGGAGCTATTGTATCATACTTCGCTTCGACAAGAAGTACATTGTGGTCTACGAGCTTATCATAATTGTTGCATACACCAAGCTCATGGTAGTTGTTTAGTGCATTCTCATAAACTTCACTAGCTGAGTTCATCTTAAGACACTGACCCTCTGTCTCAATCATAAGGAAAAGATCCTTTTCAAGTTTAAAACGGAATGCTCCACCAAGATCATAAGCTGCCATAGCAACTACACCTTTGATGAACGGCAGTTCTTTTGTTGCATTAAGTACAGTCATTCCACCCATACTGTGACCTGCAAAGAATATATTATCTACGTCAATATCATACTGCTCTGCAATTGCCGGATTATGTGCCCATTTTGCAATCGCAATAAGGTCATCTTTTAAATTGGTGAAAAGATAATTTCCCTCACTACCCCAAGCACCTCTATGATTCATATGAATAACAACACATCCCATTCTCATAAGTGCAAGTTCCAGATCATTATTGGTTGTATAACCGGGAAAACCATGTGACATAATTACCGTAGGATATGGCTTCTCATATCTTTTATCAGGCATAAGCACATAACCATATATGCGGCACCCGCCACTGATAATATTCAACTCACTTATTTCAGGAAAATTTTCCTCACCATCAAACTCAAACTCCTTAAAAGCATTCTCTGATTTCATTCTTTTCTCCTATTCTGTATAAAATTAGCGTTTCAATAACGCAGCAATGCAATGTTATAAAATATATATGTGAACCTGCTCACAATATAATAGTAACAGTTCAGCCTTACATTTGGCAAGATAACGGCACAAAAATCTACAATAAAAAATTTCCATATTCTTTTATGAAATAAATATGGAAATTTTTTATTTATATGATATTATGATGCAATGGTCAAAAGCAGATAGCAATGTTATGCATACATACAAATTGCTATCTGATGGCTTGACCTGCCAGACACAACATTCTATGCGTTATCAACCTCACCAAGAACTTCATCCATTATCTCCATGGCAGCTCTGAGTTCATCTTCCTTAATAATAAGTGGAGGTGCAACGATGATACAGTTTTCATGAGAATATGTTGAAAAGCCTTTCTTCTTAAGTGAACCGATTATCTTTCCCATTACATTGTCAGGATCTGAGTTATATTCAACAAGTGGTTCTTTTGTCTCCTTGTCTTTTACAAGTTCGATTGCTGAGAAAAGTCCCTTATAACGGACATCACCTACACAAGGATGTTTTCTCTTGAGTTCTTCAAGGATTTCACCAAGAATCTTTCCCATAGCCTTTGAATTTTCAACAAGTTTCTCTTCCTTATACACATCAAGAGTTGCTACACCTGCTGCACATGAAAGAGGATGACCTGAATATGTAAGACCACATAAGAGCTTATGGTCATCAAAATATTCTGCGATCTTCTTTGAAACAACGACACCACCAAGAGGAGCATATCCACATGTAACACCTTTTGCAAATGTAACGATATCAGGCTTTACATCCCAGTTCTGGAATGCGAAGTATTCTCCTGTTCTGCCCCAGCCCATCATAACTTCATCACATATCATCATGATGCCAAATTCATCACATATATCTCTGATTCCCTGAAGATATCCATCCGGAGGAATGATACATCCATTGGAACCTGTAATTGTCTCACATTCAATAGCCGCTACTGAACCCGGTCCTTCATATATAATCTGCTCTCTAAGCTTTGCAAGATAATATTTTGTTGCTTCTGCTTCAGATTTAAATTCAATAGGCTCTCTGTAAATATATGGATCAAAGAATTTTACATAACCCGAAACACCGTTTGATTCACAGTTAAATCTTCTTGGCTCACCTGTAAGATTGCCTGCACCCATTGTTGAACCATGATATGAACGATAACGGCTGAACACCTTATTTCTGCCTGTATAAAGTCTTGCCATCTTAAGTGCATTCTCATTGGCATCTGCACCACCGAGTGTGAAGAATACCTTACCCATGTTGTCGGGCATAAGTTCAAGAATCTTTCTGGCAAGTTCTGACTTTACATCTACTGCATAACCAGGTCCGATAAATGGAAGCTTATGTGCCTGTTCTGCAATCGCATCTGCAACTTTTTCATTGCCATATCCTATATTTAAGTTTACAAGCTGTGAACTCATATCATAATATTTATTGCCATCTGCATCATAAAAATATATTCCCTCTGCCCTAGTTACGACCATCGGATCAAGTGTGCCCTGAACGCTCCATGAATGTAATACATACTGTCTGTCTAATGATTTGATTTCTTCCTTTGTCATATCTCTCATAATGATCCTTCCTTTCTTATATCACAAAATTTATATTATAACTTTTTACAAAACATATATTGCCAATCCGGCTTCTAATGCTGCTTTGCTTCTTTCTTCAAACAAAAAACAGACAACGAAGGCAATCTTCCTATTCAACCGCCTTTGGTTGTCTGCTTTGTTTTTTGTTGAACACATAATATCATCATGAGATGTCATTTCATATAGCCACGATATACAAAGTATTTTTATATGATTTGTCCACAGTGGACAAATAACACAATTTATATAATGCGATTACTTACAAAATCCATACCGGACACGCAGCACATTATACAGCAAGTGTATATTTTATGCTTCCTGTACTTATTTTCCAAGGTAACTCCTTATCTTAAATGCCATCCTAAGATTAAACTGTACAGTAACATCCTTTAAATCTCTGCCAAGTATCTCCCCTATACGCTTTATGCGGTATTTGACAGTGTTTCTATGTACATAAAGTGCATCGGTTGCCGCAGCGATATTGCAGTTTTGTTCAAGATAAACCTCAAGAGTATGAACCATTTCGCTGTCATTTTCGCTGTCATATCTGATAAGATTGCCAAGATTTTCCTCGAGAAGATTATAGAGCACCTCATTGTCCTGAAGTTCAAAAAACACCCTGTAAATTCCTATCTCATCATAAAATCTAAGACTGCTTTTTTCATTGCCTGTCCTTATAACCTTACTTGCTTTCTTAGCTTCTTCCACACTGTTTTTTATAGAAGATGCTCCGGAAAATACAGTTCCTACCCCCATGCTGATTGTGATATTCTTTCTGCGATAACTTAGGTTTTCTTCTATAGTGTCCCTTTTCCGGTACATCATATTGCGAAGCTTATCATTGCTTTCCAGTTCAATGACTGCTGCCACTCCGTCTTCCTCTTTCAGATAAAGAAGCTGTGGCTGTCTTGTAAATGACATACGTACAGCCTTCAGTATATCCTCTGATACATCTGTTTTGTCAGACTCATCAATCCTTTTCACAATCATATTTTTTTCATCAGATTCATCCATATTGCAATGTATATTTTCCTTATTGGAGCTTATGTTGTCTGTCACTGATAAATCTTCATCAGCACTTACATATATGGCAACATGTCTTTTGCCGGTGTCATATCTAAATAATTCAATTCTCTTAAGCGCACTTTCTTCATCATCATATAAAAGCTGTGTCATAAATTTCTCTACAGACTTATTGGCTTCCTCTTTGCTGTATTTATCAAAATAAATCTGTGATATTATTTCTGATACATGAACTTCATAAGGCAAAGATAAAAGTGGCAGATTAAGCTCATTCGCAAGGTCTATTATATCGTCTGTTACTTCTTTTATATATGGTCCAACTTCCAAAACAACACCTGCGACCTGCTTTTTTGCCAGTTCATTTATTGCTTCTGTAAGGTCTTCTTCAACATTCCTAAAAGCCACCCCGCTTACAAATATAAGCTCACCTCTTTTTGCCCAGTCCTGTGCCTCTGCTATTTCTACAACATGAGCACCAACTATTTCCCTGTCAAGGATGGATCTGCCTGCAAGAAGTTTTGCTTTTTCAAGCCCCTTTAACTGAAATAATTCATCATATGTCATATCTTAAAAGTCCTATCCCTTATATCTCAATTTAATGATTCCGGTGTCAGTTAAACATCATTTAATTTATCCATATATATCTAATCTTCATCTTTTAAAGAAGCATGAATCTTCTCCAACGAGATAAAAAACCGCAAGCTGCGTTCTGTCTCTGAGCGATAGCTTTTCCAATATCGAACTTATATAATTTCTTACAGTTCCTTCCGACAGAAAAAGACTCTGAGCAATCTCTCTATTTGATTTACCCATAGCAACCTGCTCTATTACCTCCTGTTCTTTTTCACTTATATCATACTCTTCATATGAAAATGTACTTTTAGGCGCAGTAAGTACAGGTATTTTTGACACTACCTCACCACCAAATACACTCTGACCGCCATATACCGACTTAAGTGCCGGAATTATCGCTTCAAAATCCTGTTTTAATATATATCCCTTCACACCTATTCCAAGTGCTTTTACTATATATTCCTCATCTGAAAATGTTGTAAGAAGAAGTATCTTTGCTTCTTTATTGATTGACAATATCTTTTCAGATGCCTCCAGACCACTCATTTCTTTCATCTGTATATCCATGAGAACAATATCCGGAGATTTCTCCTTATATAACTCCACAGCCTCTGTTCCATCATGTCCCTGACCTACAACTTCGATCTCCGGATCAGACTGAAGAATTGTTGTAAGCGACATTTCGACAAGCTGGTCATCATCTACTACTATTACTCTCATATTTCATCTCCTTTTTGATCGATACAAGAATTGAAAATCCTGAATCTGTCTTGAAATTGATCGAACCTCCAAGTGATTCGACACGTTCCTGCATATTTTTGAGTCCAATCCCGGGATTCATATTTTTGTGTATATCGGTTCCATTATCCTCTATAAGAAGCTGGTAAAATCCGGGATGCTCACGAAGTATTACAGATACATTTGTTGCATTTGAATGTCTCGCTATATTGGACATAGCCTCTTTAACAATAGCTATCATAGCATATTTTACATTCCTCGGAACATTATCAGACATATCATAATCGACTTTCATATTGTAATTCTTACGCATTTCAGATGTTGCTTCAATTATGGACTGCTTCATATCAACAGATTCATCATGAAGGTCATGCACGCTCTCTCTTATATTGTTCATAGCCTCATTAAGAGATTCATTTACACTTGAAAGCTGCGCATAAATATTTTCGTCTTTTTTATGTACCACCATCAACGCCCCAAGCTGCAATATGCATCTTGACAGCATATGACCGACATTATCATGAATTTCCCTTGCAATCCTGTTTCGCTCTGATAAAGTCGCAACCTTTATCTCATAATCCTGCTTCTCAAGAAGTTCTCTGTTACGACGTTTCATGGCTGTCTTCTCTTCCTCATTGCTGTCTCTCATAAGCTGAAATTCTCTATGTTCACGAATTTGTATTTCAGTTCTGTATGAAAGTATTGATGCAGCAATGACTATTATACTCATAAGTTCTATCTTCCACCATTCATTAAACAGACCGGAATTTATAATATACAAAATACATATGCCATACCCCCACCCCCACCACTTCTTTCTGTATATAAACTCATATAAATGTACAGGAAGAAAAAATATAAGCAAAGGGCAGGCAAAACACGCCAGCACATATATTGCTGCGATTATATAAAATGCCTTTTCCTTTTCATAATATATAACAAGTTCCATGGATATAACAGCAATAAGAAAAGCAACAACCGGTTCATAAAGGCCTCTATCCAATGGCAAAAGCATTGCACACATTATAAATATCAGATGTTTATCTATTACCTTCTGCATCTACATATCCCTTTCATTCTTTTAACTCCTTTTAATTCCTCTAATATCACCATTATATCGAAAGACATGACAAATGTCACATTGTTTTGCTGACATTTATTACTTTAATGCAGACGTGCAATTTAATATACTAGCATCATAAAGTTGATTTCTTAAATGAAAGGGGTATTTATATGGCAAACTCAGCAGTTAAAATTGAAAACCTTGTAAAAAGATACAAAGAAACTATTGCTGTAGATCATCTTAATCTTGACATAAAGGAAGGTGAGGTATTTGGTCTGCTGGGACCAAATGGCTGCGGCAAGACAACAACCATTAACTGTCTTCTCTCACTGCTTTCATATGACAAAGGAAATATTGAAATATTTGGAGAGAAAATGACACCTGGCAATTATAAGCTAAAAGCTAAGATTGGTATTGTGCAGCAGAATGTTGCTGTATTTCAGGAATTGAATGTATATGAAAATATCGATTATTTCTGTGGACTTTATATCAGCGACAAAAAGCTCCGCAGCCAATATGTTGAAGATGCGATTCAGTTTGTTGGCCTTGAAGCATATAGAAAATTCTATCCAAAGAAGCTGTCAGGAGGACTTTTAAGACGCCTTAACATTGCCTGCGGAATTGCTCACAAGCCAAAGCTTATAATACTTGACGAGCCAACTGTAGCAGTTGACCCACAAAGCCGCAACAGGATTCTTGAAGGCATTACAAAGCTCAATGAAGATGGAGCTACTATCATCTATACATCACATTACATGGAAGAAGTTGAACAGATATGCTCCAGAATTGCCATTATAGACAAAGGTAAAAATCTCGCACTTGGCACCAAAGAAGAATTGAAGAAAATGATCAAAAAGAGTGAGATAATCACTATCGACATAATCTCACTTACATCCGAAGATATCAATGCAATCAAATCATTACCTCATGTATATGAAGTTAAATTTGATGAACATAAGCTTACAGTCTTATGCAACGGAGGAAAACACAATCTTATGCGCGTACTTGATTACCTTCAGTCGAAGGAATACTCATTTGGCCATGTTCATTCAGAACTTCCATCACTCAATGACGTATTCTTAGAGATAACCGGTAAGGAATTAAGAGATTAGGAGGTAAAAAATGGGACAGATAATCATATCAAGCTGGAAACGACTATTTAGAAATAAATTTAACCTATTCTGGATTCTCCTTTTTCCAATAATACTTGGTACATTTTTCTACGTTGCATTCTCAAACCTTGGAGAATCAGAAAATATGAGTGCTATTCCTACAGCCATAGTATTGTCAGATGATGAATACGGAAATGCTCTTAAAGAAACAATTGCAGTCATATCGAAATCCGACAATTCTTTTCTTAAGGCAAAGATATGCACCGAAACTAAAGCCAAAAAGCTTCTTAAAGATAATGATGTATCAGGCATTATCTACAGTGGAGAAAAAATAAGTCTCACTGTATCAGCCAATACATCAAAGGATACTATAAAACAAAGTATTCTTGAATCATTTGTCGAAGAATACAATCTCAGATATACAATGATTTCCGATATAGCCAGAAATCATCCTGATAAGCTGTCAGATGTAATCAAAGAATTAGAGGTAAACCGTACTTTCAATAAGGAAGTGCTGCTTCAGAAAAATCCAAACGTAGATACTTATACACAATACTACTACAACCAGATAGCAATGGCATGTCTTTATGCAGCAATGGCAGGAATACTTGTTGCTGTAGAAAATCAGGCTAACCTTTCATCACTGGCAGCCAGAAAATCAGTATCTTCCAGGAAAAAATATCAGTTTATCATGGGAGAACTTTTCGCATCTATTATATTTGAATTTATAATGAATTTCATCGGTTTCCTATATCTGTCATACGTATTAAAAGTCGGTGTCGACACACAGCTTCCCTATGCACTTCTTACACTTTTTGTCGGTGTCACACTCGGTATATCACTTGGATTTTTCATCGGAACGATTGGAAAAGGCGGACGTGAAAGCAAAAGCGGTATTATGTTTGCCGTAACAATGCCACTCTGCTTCTTAAGCGGTCTTATGGTTGGCGATATGCGTATAATCATCGACATGAAAGCACCTATCGTAAATAAGCTCAATCCGGCAGCATTGATTTCAGACAGTTTCTATTGTCTAAGCATTTTTGAAGGACATAAAAGATATGCACAGAACATGATCACACTTGTTATTCTGTCTGTAATCTTTATAACTCTTGGAATAATCAAAACAAGGAGGAGCAGATATGCAAGTATTTAAAGCATTTTTCAAAATAGCCAAAAAACATATTCCACAGGCAGCAATATATGTAGTCGTTTTTTTAGTCATTATATTTATGATGAGCTTTTCATCCAATAATTCAGGAAGCAGTCAGTTTAAAACGGATTCCATTGACATTACTATAATAGACCACGATAACTCTACTCTCAGCAAGGGAATATATGACTACCTTGACAAACATCACAATATAGTAAAGCTTAAGAAAACTGATGCCGAATCACTTACTGACAATCTTTTTTACCAGAGGATAAGCTATGCGCTCACTATTCCAAAAGGATTTGAAGAAAGCTTTAAGACAAACGGAACATTAAAAATGACACACAATATGCGTGAAGACAGTGCCTCAGGATTTTTTGTCAACCGCCAGCTCGACAGTTTCCTAAATTCTATCTCCTCATATATAACCGGTGGATATTCTATAGATAATGCGATAAATGAGACTATAAAAAATATAGATAACTCTCCAAAAGTTAAGTCTATAACATTTGAGGAGAAATCTTCCAGCAGCAACGATATAATGTTTACTTATTTTCAGTATATGAGCTATATATTTCTTATGATATTTACTATAAGTCTTGTTCCTATCCTTGTAACATTCCATCAGGAGGATCTGAGTGCAAGAATATCCTGCTCTGCAACATCGGCACGTTCAAGAAATGTTCAGCTTGGTATAGCATGTGTATGCTACAGCCTGATTACATGGGTACTGTTTGTTTTACTGGCAGCCATTGTCTTTAAACCGGCTAACTTATTCTCAGATCATGGACTCCTGTGTATACTTAACAGTTTTGTATTCGCACTTATATGCACAGCCATAACACTTTTACTTAGCACCTTCAACATCAAAGACAATGCACTTAATCTGATAGCCAATATCATTGGACTTGGAATGAGTTTTATATGTGGTATATTTGTTCCACAGTGGTTCCTTGCTCCTGAAGTTCTTAGAATAGGCAAATTTCTTCCTGCCTATTGGTATATCAAGATACTCAATATGATTACAGGCTGGTCAGGAGAAAAGTATTCTATGACTAACTATTGGAAATACATTGGCATCGAATTGATCTTCCTTGCAGCAATATTCTCTGTATATCTTGTATGCAATAAACAGAGAAAGAAAAATCACCTGTAATTGGTTATAGTTATACTTTTTTCACAATAAAATTTCCTATTGGTTATGGCAAGAGCCGGTTCCATTTAACGGACCGGCTCTTTGTAATCTTCCAAATCATATTTTATTTATCTGAAAATAATTTGATATATGCTTTTATAGCTTCATCTGAGTTTTTAAACTTACCCTCAACATACTGGTTTATACAGTTATACCAGTTTGAAATCATACCTGCATCTATACTGTCACTCATCACACATTCTGATTCAACATTCTTTGGCTTAATAACATTTGAATACAGTTTTACATCGTTTTTCTTCTTTGCAACTGATGGAACACCCTTTATATCAGCCATCTTATTTATTTCATCATTTGTAGCCAAAAACTTCATAAATTCAACAGCATAATCATAGTCATCACTCTTTTTGCTGACTGCAAAGCCATACCATGGTTAACGATATACATATGCCCCCTTATCTCCAATAGGTGCATAAATATATTTGTACTCAAAAGGATTTTTCTTGAACTCTTCTGACTTTGATTCTCTCTTTTTCATTCCACTTACTTTTTCTGTATCGCAGACCCAGAATGGAACATCTCCTTTAAAGAATCTAAGTATAGCTTCATCATAATTATTTCCCGCCTTTCTGCGAAAGGCACCAATGCGTCATGAAACATGTT
>CAZFFA010000016.1:0-4042 GCA_964517955.1 uncultured Jutongia sp.
CAGTTCTGTTTTGAGAGCTGGTTGCAAAAAAGGATGAACTTCACGGATTCAGGTAATATTAAACATAGAGTTGCTGCATTAAATTGTGGCAACTTTTTATTTAGTAATTGAAAAAGTATAAAACAACTTGTCGTAAGCCTAATATTATGATAAAATTTAAATAGATTACGAAAGTATGTTCGATATATAAGGCGGAATTAGTTATATAATGTAAAATGATAGTTTAAATAGTAGAATTAATAGTATAAAATATGAGGGATATAATGATGAAAATACCACATTTAGTGCAATATCAGGGTAGTAAAAGGATTATAGCTCCGGAAATAATAAAGTTTTTTCCAGCATCTTTTGACAGGCTTATTGAACCTTTTTCTGGTACATGTGCAATTTCAATATTAACTGCATCAAGGGGATTGTGCGATGAATATTGGATCAACGATATTAATGAGCCTCTTGTAAAGATGATGGAAGAGTGTATAAATGATCCTATGAAATTAGTGGATGGATATACTGATATATGGAATGGTCAATTTTGTGAGGGAGAAAATAATATAGATTATTTTTATAAAATTCGTGAAGAATTTAATAACGGAGAAAAAGATTCTGCAAGAATGCTTTTTTTACTTGCGAGGGTAGTAAAAGGAGCAGTCAGATATAATTCAAATGGAGAATTAAATCAGTCTTGTGATAAAAGACGCTATGGAACAAGACCAAATATCATTGCAAATAATGCCATGGCAATATCCAATCTTTTAAAGAATAGGACATCATTTTCAAATTTGGATTATAAGGAGGTATTATCAAAGGCAAAGAAGGGGGATTTGATATATATGGATCCTCCGTATCAGGGAACTTCCAAAAAAGATAATGCTAAGGATAGCAGATATATACAAGGAATCAGATTTGATGAATTTGTAAATGAGTTAAATAAATTAAATGAAAGAGGTATAGATTATATAGTAAGTTATGATGGAAAAACCGGAAATAAAACAATTGGAAAGTTATTACCAGAAGAGTTAGGGTTAAAACATGTTTATATTGATGCTGGTCTTTCTACTCAGGCAACATTTAATGGAAAAAGCGAGATTACGTATGAGTCATTATATGTGAGTGAAAATTTAGCGCAAAATCAGGCAAAGTATGAACAGATTGAGTTATGTCTTGCATAGGGGGGAAGGTAATGGAATTACCAAAAGATTTTATAGAAGTTTTAAAGGGAGTTAAAAATAAAAGAGCAAAATTTGTCATTGATACAATTTTGAAAAAGGGATATTGCAGTACAGAAGATTTGAAAGAGGGAGGATATGAACATGCTCCGAGAGCTGCAAGGGATGTCAGAGAATTGGGAATTCCGTTAGATACTTTTAAATTAAAAGATTCCAATGGAAAACATATAGCTGCATATAAATTTGGCAATTGGGAAGAGAACAAGCAGGCAAATCAATTGGCTAAGACATCAGGTAGAACACAACTTGCTGAAAATTTGAAAAAAGAATTATTGGAAAAATATGGGGCGAGATGTAATTTATATGGTGAAGAGTATCCGGCAAGATTACTTCAACTAGATCATCGTATTCCGTATGAAATTGGAGGAAATCCAACAGATATGATGGATATGGATAGGTTTATGTTATTGTCGCCTTCTGCAAATAGGGATAAATCCTGGGCTTGTGAGCATTGTTATAACTGGCATAAAAAAGATATTTATATGTGCAAAGAATGTTATTATGCTTATCCGGAAAATTATAGTCATATTGCAGGTAGGATAGAGAAGAGGGTTAATGTAACATTTGGCAATAAAGACATAGAATTATATAAAGTTTTGTATAAACATGCAGAAAAAAATGGAATAACTTGTGAAGAAGAAGTAAAAAGAATGATTGCATATTATGAGAAAATTAATAAAGCAAAAAGCGACAATGAATAATATAAGAATAGTATATTTGTGCGCATAGAAAAAGCTAATTCTAAAAATCAAATACATGGTTTTACCCAGAGGGCTGCCAGAAGTTAAACGGCAGTCCTCATTTTGCTTTATAATGTGGGTGAAAATAGAGCAAATAAGGCTGTTTTCATCCCAATACAAACGTTGCAACACCAGGGGATATATTGTATACTTTTAAAGATGGCATTTATTCATGGAAAGTGTTTATTTTGTGTAAGCTGAATGCTTTTTGATGGATATGCACATGAATGTGTACATTGTGAAAAAGAGTTATTAGAATACGAGGTTAGTGTGAAAAATCCATATACGAAAGATTTTTCACACACGAGATTTGTGTCTGCGCGCACTTGACACAAACTCGTTATGCGCAAAAAACGTGCGCAGAAATAAGGGTTAAGATGAAGGAAAAAGAGTGGCAGAAGCTTATAGGCCGGTGCTTAGGTTTATTTGTTGTAACAATTGTTTTATGTATGTGTTATTCATTTGGAATAATAGGTGCAGAGGGTGCAGGCATATTAAAAGAGGTGCAGAGTGACAAAGTGCTTGCAAAAGAGTCACAAAACAAAGTACATGGCGGCAATGCCGGTAAGGACAAAAAGACAAATAACGGCAGTTCAAAGAATCAGAATAGTAAGACGGAAAAAAGAATTGTTGTGATAGATGCAGGGCATGGAGGATTTGATGAAGGTGCACTTGCAGATTATGGTAATAAGCGTGAAAAAGATTATACACTGATGGTTGTAAAAGAATTAAAAAAGATTCTTGACAATTCAAATATCAGTGCATATTACACAAGACTTGATGATAGTGAGATAAGCAAAAAAAGCAGAACAAAACTTGCCAATAGTATAAAGGCAGATATGCTTATAAGTATACACTGTAACTATTCAGACAGTGGAAGAAATACTGCGCAGGGCGTTGAATCTCTATATTCCAAAAGAAAAAGCGGCAAAGAATGGTTATCCAATAAAAAGCTTGCATCTTTGGTGGCAAAGAATTTATCTGAATCTACCGGAATGAAAAACAGAGGTGTAAAACAAAGAGAAGGTTTGTATCTTATGCATCATTCTAAAGTTCCGGCAACGATTATCGAGATAGGTTATCTGAACAATAAATCAGATTTTAAGTTCGTTAAGACAGCCGAGGGAAGAAAAAAGGTGGCTCAGGGAATATATAATGCAATAGAAGAAGCGTATAATTTAAAAAGGTGATTAGATATTTGTGTATATAAGTTTGAAAATCATTCTGACACCATAATTTATGTAGATTATGAAAGATTTTTCACACGTGAGATTTGTGTCTGTGCGCACTTGACACAAACTTGTTATGCATAAAAAACGTGCGCAGAAAATGGAGGCTTTTATGAAAAAAATAATCGTAGCAACGGGAAATGAAGGAAAAATGAAGGAAATAAGACAGATTCTTGGTGGAGAAAATGTTGAAATAGTTTCACTTAAAGATGAGAATCTTCAGGATGTTGAAATTGTAGAGGATGGAAAAACATTTGAAGAAAATGCACTTATTAAGGCATCAACAATTGCAAAGATCACAGGCACAATGGTACTTGCAGATGATTCGGGGCTTGAGGTTGATTATATGGACAAGGCACCTGGAGTTTATTCAGCAAGATATATGGGAGAGGATACTCCATATACGATCAAGAACAACCATATAATAGATGAACTCAAAGACGCAAAGGGTGAAGAGAGAAGTGCTAGATTCGTATGTGTCATAGCATGTGTATTTCCTGATGGAAAGAGCATTACGACAAGAGGTACTATAGAAGGACAGATTGGTTATGAAGAAAAGGGAAACAATGGATTTGGATATGACCCTATATTTTATCTTCCGGAAAGAGGATGTACAACGGCAGAGCTTTCACCGGAAGAGAAGAATAAGATTAGTCACAGGGGAAAGGCGTTGACGGCTATGTACGAGAAATTGAAGGAAGAAATATGAAAAAATGATAAAAGATTCGTGTATATTTTAGAGGATATATATATGTCAAAGAAAATACTTATAGTAAGTGATTCACATGGCAACAACACAAACCTTAGAAAAGCTATTGCCAATATGGGTGATACACTTGATCTTATG
>CAZFFA010000016.1:4052-22670 GCA_964517955.1 uncultured Jutongia sp.
GATACATCTTGGTGATATGGAATGTGATCCTGATGTGATAAAAAATCTGGTAAAATGTCCTGTTGAGATGGTCAAGGGAAATTGTGACGGATTGTCACGCCTGCAGGCAGCAAAAATTATAGATATAGGAGAACATAAAGCTCTTATAACACATGGTCACAGATATGGTGGAAAATATGGAATTGATAGTATGCTTGAGATGGCACAGGCCAATGGAGCGGATATAGTTATGTTTGGTCATATACATGAACCTGTATTGGAGCACTATCAGGGTGGGATGACCGTTTTAAATCCCGGAAGTATATCAAAGCCACGACAGGACGGGCACAGACCGACATATGCTGTTATGACTATTGAAGATGATGGAAGAACTGATTATGCGATAGTGAAAATGTAGTGAAAATCAGTTTTGTGGTTTGCGGCAGGAAAATATTATTTAAATGCCTGTCTGATATTTACCGGTGGATGAAGCATAAACCAATTGAATGTGTGATAAGGGAGAAGGTGAGCAGATGAATCTGACAGACAGGGAGTTTTGGTGGATAGTTGATTATGTTCGCAGCAGATATGGAATAGAACTTGGACAGAAACGTGTACTTATAACAGGCAGGCTTGAAAATTATCTTATCCGCAATGATTATAAGAGTTATGGGGAGTTTATTCAGAAGATACAGAATGATCCATCTGGTATGGAGGCTGCCAATCTTATCAATATATTGACAACCAATCACACTTTTTTTATGAGAGAGTTTATTCACTTTGAATATATGATTAAATATGTCCTTCCGTGGATAAGAGAAAAGGAAAGTTCAAGTCATGATGTCAGAATATGGTCTGCGGCAGCTTCAACAGGTGAGGAACCATATACGATAGCCATGGTTCTTCAGAATTTTTTTGGACTTGAAAAAATATGGGACACACAGCTTCTTGCTACAGATATATCGAGCAGAGTGCTTCAAAAAGCAAGGCAGGGTACATATATGGAGGAACAGCTTGCTCCGCTTCCGGATAACTGGAAGCGTCATTATTTCAGGAAAACAGGCGAGAACAGTTATACTGTAGTACCTGAGATTAGAAGAAATGTATGTTTCAGAAGATTTAATCTTATGGATGACATATCATTCAAGGGTAAATTTCATGTGGTATTTTTAAGAAATGTAATGATATATTTTGATGAACCAACCAAAACCAGACTTCTAAGAAGAATATATGACCATATGGAAGATGGTGGCTATTTATTTATAGGAACGACAGAAAGTATAGACAAAACGTCGATAGGCTTTAAATATGTTCAGCCTTCAATTTATAGAAAAGCAGTATCTGTCAGATAGATATATGCAGTAAGATAATTATTCAGCCATAAACATAGCAGGGGTGATTGTATGAGAGAGATAAAAGTTCTTGTTGTAGATGATTCAATAATGTTTAGAAAAATTCTTTCAGAGACACTTGATTCAGATCCGGATATAAGGGTTGTAGCTACAGCCGGTGATCCATATCAGGCAAGAGACATGATACTTAGATTTGAACCGGATGTAATGACTCTTGATATAGAGATGCCGAGGATGAATGGCATAGAATTTCTTAAGAAGTTAATGCCGCAGTATCCGATACCTACAGTTATGTTAAGTTCACTTGATTCAAGGGTGTTTGATGCTATGGAATGTGGTGCAGTAGAATTTGTCAATAAGCCACAGAATCTCAATGCTGTGGAACTGGAACAGTGGATTCACAATGAACTTATAGCAAAAGTTAAGATAGCATCCGGTGTAACGGTAGGCAGATACAAGAAAAGAGAAGGTTTGAAAGTCCATTCTACAGACAGGACATATAGAAATAAAGTTGTTGCAATTGGTGCATCAACAGGAGGTACGGAAGCGATATTTGATGTAGTGAAAAAATTTCAGCCGGATATACCCGGTACGGTAATAGTACAGCATATGCCGCCGGGATTTACAAAGATGTACGCCGAAAGGCTGAATACACAGTGTAAGGTTGCTGTAAAAGAAGCAGAGAATGGAGATATCCTGGAAAGGGGCAAGGTTCTTCTGGCTCCTGGTGACAAACATATGCGTCTTACAAGAGTTGGTGGTATCTACCGCGTAGAATGCAGTGCCGGTGAAAAGGTAAGCGGTCACTGTCCATCAGTTGATGTATTGTTTAAATCTGTTGCCAAGGCAGCAGCAAGTGATGCGGTTGGAGTAATACTTACGGGTATGGGCTCTGATGGGGCGAAGGGACTTCTTGCTATGCGAAAAGCAGGAGCACATACTATTGGAGAAGATGAAAAAAGCTGTGCCGTTTATGGTATGCCAAAAGTTGCCTATGATATAGGCGCAGTTCAAAAGCAGGTGCCATTGGAGAATATAGCGTCACAGATATACAGTACACTAAATTCTATGCCATAATTCCATTTGACGTAATTATGTGTATGATTTAAAATTGTTATAGTAGAAAGATTTCAAGGAGGAAAAAATTAATATGAGAATACTTATAGCTGAGGATGATTTTGCAAGCAGAAAGTTTATGTTGAAATTTTTATCTAAATACGGTGAGTGTGATATAACAGTTGATGGTATGGAGGCAGTTGACGCATATCTTATGGCACTCGATGCAGAGACACCATATGATCTTGTATGTCTTGATATCATGATGCCGGCACTTGATGGATATCAGGCACTTAAGGCAATCAGGGATATTGAGCAGGAAAGAGGTATTCCTGAGGAAGACAGAGCTAAGATTATAATGACAACGGCATTAAATGAAGGTGCCAATGTCAATAAGGCATTTGAACTTGGATGTGTAGCATATGCCGGAAAACCTATCGATCAGGTTAAGTTTGAAAGTGTACTTCGTAAACTGGAACTTATTCCATAGAATGTTGTTGTTACAGGAATTATTGGATCAGCGTGACAAATATGCATCTGTCAGGATGCAGGAATGGAGAGTGTTATGGGAGATGATATGATTACTGAAGGCATGCTGGACATGTTTATTTTCGAAACAGAACAGGGGCTTGAGAATCTTGAAAACATATGTCTTGAAAGTAAGGATGTCGGCGAATTTGACGAGGACAATGTAAATGAGATATTCCGTATAATGCATACGATCAAAGGTGCTTCAGCCGTTATGATGTACCAGAATATCGCTACATTGTCTCACAAATTAGAGGATATATTTTATTACATAAGAGAAAGTCATCCTGATAATGTTCCACATGGAGAGCTTGTTGACTATGTATTGGAAGTGTCAGATTTTATTACAGATGAGTTAGAGAAAATAAAAGACGGTTCAGAGTCTGACGGAGACTCATCTAAAATGATAGATGAACTGGATAAGTTTTTAAAGAAGATACAGAATGCTGCACCTGAAGCACCTGCGCCTGAACCAACACCACTTCAGGAAAAACCAAGATTTTATATCGCACCTGTTGCTTCGGAAGACAGTAAATTTTATAGCATTTATATTACATATTGTAAGGATACCGAGATGGCGAATATACGTGCATACATGGCAGTTAATTCGCTTAAAGGAATAGCTGAAGATATATTGTTTACTCCTTCAGATATTATCTCAAATCCTGAAAGTGCGGATGTTGTGCTTGAATTTGGATTTAAGATAGCACTTCAGACTACAGAAGGTCCAAAACGAATAATGGAACTTATTAATTCCAGTGCCGGAATTGAGAATGTAGAGATAAAAGAATGTACAAGTGATGATTTCCTTGATTTTTGTGTAGAAGCCGAATCGCCTGCATCAAGTGCGGGAGAAGTGCTTATGGCACCTATTGAGCAGCCTACGATTCTTGTAGACAGCCAGAAACCGCATAGTATTGAACTTGCTGAGAATGAAAGCAAATCAGACAGTGATAAACAATCCGGAGATGATAAAAAAACGGCTGAATCAGACAAAGGTGCAGTCAATGGTTCTAAACCAAAGAAAAAGACAAAACGTCCTGTAGCAAAGAAAGGTGAAGCGCAGAGCTTTATAAGTGTCAATATCAAAAAGATGGATCTTTTGATGGATCTTATAGGAGAGCTTGTAATCGCTGAGGCGGTGGTTTTACAGAATCCTGACCTCAAAGTACCGGGACTTGATCTTACGAATTTCCAGAAGTCATCAGCACAGCTTTCAAAGATCACATCAGAACTTCAGGATGCAATAATGGCAATGCGTATGATGCCTCTTAAGAATACATTCCAGAAGATGAATCGTATTGTTTATGATACATCGAAGAAACTCGGTAAAGATATAGAGCTTGAGGTAATAGGCGAGGATACAGAGGTTGATAAAAATATCATAGAACATATATCAGATCCATTGATGCATCTTATAAGAAATTCTGTTGATCATGGTATTGAAAGCAATGAGAGAAGGGCAGAACTTGGAAAGACCGAAAAAGGAAAAATTGTGCTTGAAGCCAAAAATGAAGGCGGACAGGTGTGGATATCAGTATCTGACAATGGAAAAGGTCTTAGCCGGTCAGAGCTTTTAGCCAAAGCAAAAGCCAATGGCCTTCTTGGCAATAAATCAGAAAAAGATTTTACCGACAAAGAAGTTTTCAACTTTATCACTCTTGCAGGATTTTCTACTAAGAAAGAAGTTACTGAGTATTCTGGACGAGGCGTTGGCATGGACGTTGTTGTTAAGAACATTCAGGGTGTAGGCGGTGTTCTTGACATAGACAGTGTAGAAGGCAAAGGCTCAACCATGACTATGAAGATACCTCTTACCCTTGCAATAATAGATGGTATTATTTTCTCTGTAAGCGATACCAATTTCGTTACACCGACAAATGTTGTTACAGAATTTATAAGAATTACAAAAGATAAGCTTATAGTTGAACCGGATGGAGAGGAATATGTAATGATACGTGAAGAATGTTATCCTCTTATAAGGCTCAATAAGTTCTATCATATTGACAATGCTGTTGAAAATATTGAAGAAGGTATAGTTATAATAGTAAATCATGAGGACAGAAAACTGGCTATATTTGCAGATAAACTTGCCGGTGAGCAGGAAATAGTTGTCAAGCCTATGCCTTCATACATCAAAAAGGTTAAAGGTATATCAGGCTGTACTCAGCTTGGAGACGGCAGTATAAGCCTTATTCTTGATGCAGGTGATCTTATAATGCTTTAGAGAGTATATAATAAATATAAGAATGGAGGGTCATATGGCTGAGGAAACTGAAGTAACAGAAGTAGACGAAAAGCTGGAGGAGATTCCTAAAGAGCAGTATATGACGTTTGCTTGTGGAGAAGAAATATTTGGTATATCCATAAAATATGTAAACGAGATAATAGGACTACAGCAGATAACGCATATTCCGGATACGGAGGATTTTATTATAGGTCTTATAAATCTTCGAGGAAAGATAATACCTGTAATTGACGTAAGGATAAGGTTTGGAATGGAACCACTTGAATATAATGACAGAACCAGTGTCATTGTAATTGATGTCAAGTCAACTGTTATAGGTCTGATCGTTGACAGGATTGAGGGTGTGGCAGAGTTTGCTGAAAATGAAATAACTCCACCACCAAGTGTAAGTGATCTTGAATCGCAGGCAAGGAAGTATGTATTTGGCATAGGTAAAAGCTCGGATGAAGTTAAATTATTGCTTGATCCTGATAAACTTATCAATGGAACGGAAGACGAAGAGAAAGAAACTGAAGCTGATGCAGAGGAGGAATAACGATGAATAAATTAAGGTCAAGCCTGGGTGCAAAAGTAATGGCTATGTGTATACTTGCTATTGTTTTGTTTGTACTTTCAAGTTCAATTGGTGTATTCAATATGAAGAAAATAGGCGATAGTTATGATATCGTTGAGAAGTATTATACAAATAAATGTATTGAAGTGGGAACTTTTGGTGCTAAGCATCAGAAAGTGCAGAATCTTATCACATATCTTACATATGGTGCAGACAATGAGAAAGACAATATAACAAAGGTTGAAGCAGACATCGACTCATTACTTACTGAATTGAGTTCAGAAATTGATGATGTTTCAGAAAATATCAAATTAGAAAAAGTATCAGATATTCTTAAAGAGATGAAAAATGAACTTTCACAGGAAAGCCAGTATTATTCTCAGATAAAAGCGTTGATTGCAGATGGGAAAAATAAAGAAGCTATAAAGATGTTTACTGAATCTGTATATCCGCTTGAGGAAGAAATGTCAACAGATATTGATGATGCAACAAATGCATTAAAATCTGCAAGTGATGAGTATATAAATCAGGTCGACGAGTTTGTTACATCAGTTAAGGCAAAAACATTGATTGTAGAAATACTTGTAGCAGTATTCCTTCTTGCTGTAGGTGCAACATTTACCGGTATGCTCACAAAACCATTAAACAGTCTTACCAATTATGCAGAACAGCTTGCAGAGGGCAATGTCCAGATTGAGAAATTTGAGGTAAAAGCCAAAGACGAGATAGGGGTGCTTGCGAAAGCATTCTTTAATATGAGTGATAAGCTTAAGCGTGAGGCCAATATTGCCACAGAAGTTGCATCGGGAAATCTTGCAGTAGAAGTTAATCCAAAATCAGAAATGGATGAGCTTGGCAATGCATTTAAGCATATGGTTGATTCAAACAATGCCAATCTTTCAGGAATAAAAGAGGCAGCATATCAGGTAGGAGCAGGAGCAGGTCAGGTTGCAGTCGCAAGCCAGTCACTTGCTCAGGGTTCAACTGAGCAGGCAAGCTCTATTGAAGAAATAACAGCATCTATTACAGATATTACACAGCGTACAAAAACCAATGCCGATGATGCAGCAAAGGCAGAAAAGCTTGTTAAACAGGCAAAGACAGATGCTGTAGAAGGAACAGAAGATATGGGCAGGATGGTAGATGCTATGCAGGATATATCAGAAGCATCAGAGAACATATCTAAGATTATAAAGACAATCGATGACATAGCATTTCAGACAAATATACTTGCTCTCAATGCAGCAGTCGAAGCAGCAAGGGCAGGTGAACATGGCAAGGGATTTGCCGTAGTTGCAGAAGAAGTAAGAAATCTTGCAGCAAAGAGTGCGGCAGCAGCAAGTGAAACAGCCGATCTTATTGAAGATTCTATAGTTAAGACACGCAATGGTTCTGATATGGCAGCCAAGACATCAGAGAAGCTTGCAGCAATCGCATCAACAGTTGAAGGTATAGTTGATATAGTAGAGGGCATATCAGTGGCTTCCAATGAACAGGCATCAGCACTTGATCAGATTGCGCTTGCTATAACACAGGTTTCAACAGTAGTACAGGATAATTCAGCTACAAGTGAACAGTGTGCCGCGGCCAGTGAAGAACTTTCAAATCAGGCACAGAACCTTAAGAAGCTTATTGGTAAATATAGACTTAAGGGAATGAGTGATGATTTTAGCTCATCAAATTCAGATGGTGAGACTTTCCAGAGTGGAAGCTTTGGTGTATCAGATTATAGTAAAACATCACACAGAATACCGGATGCATCAGATTTTTCATCAGATAGTTTTGGAGTCAATGAAAATATAATATCACTTGATGATGATTCATTTGGTAAATATTAAACTATTGTACTGTATCATTGATTTTCAGTTAAATAACGCAGGATAAATTTTCTGTCTGCAAGACGGAAGAATGAGCCGTAGCGGGCTACGGCTATTGATGACAACGCAGCAGATGGAAATTTATACAGAATAAAAACTAAGGAGTCAAAAGCACATAACTTTTGGCTCCTTAGTTTTTTGTGTTTAATAATGAAATGCTTAAGCATTAGTCAAAGAACTTTTGTGGTTTCTTTTCGCTGAAATTTAATTCCGGTGTTTTGACGCTTACCCTAGTTCCGGCAGGAACAGATTCAGTGATAAATGCATTGCCACCGATAACTGAACCTTCACCGATAACTGTTTCACCGCCTAGTATTGAGGCACTTGAATAAATAGTTACATTATCTTCAATAGTAGGATGTCTCTTTACATCACGAAGGAGCTGGCCGCTTCGTGTTGATAATGCGCCAAGTGTTACACCCTGATAAATCTTAACATTATTGCCTATTATAGTGGTTTCTCCGATGACAACACCTGTACCATGATCTATGAAGAAGTAATCGCCGATAACTGCACCGGGATTTATATCAATTCCCGTATGGCTGTGTGCATATTCTGTCATTATACGTGGGATAAAAGGCACATTCATTTTATAAAGTTCATGAGCAAGTCTGTATACAAATATTGCAAAAAGTCCCGGATAGCAGAATATTATTTCTTCTTTTGTTTTGGCGGCAGGATCACCATCAAAAGCAGCCTGAACATCCTTTGTGAGAATCTTTTGTATAGATGCAAGGGAAGAGAAAAAGTTACAGCATATATCAGAGGCTTTTTTTGTGATTTCTTCATAATCGGCATTGTCTTTTGCCTGCTGCGTAAGAGCAGCTTTCACCTGACATGAAAGTTCATTATATATTTTTGTTATATTGTGACCCACAAAATATGCAGGATTAGTATGACCGAGATTTTCCTGGTCAAAATATCCCGGAAACATTATCTGGCGGAGTCCCATTATAATATGGATTATGGAATCACGGTTAGGCATACAGTGACCTTCTTTTATATAAAATAAATCATTGTTTTTATAATTGTCCGTAATATCTTTTACAATAGTGTTTAATTTTTCCTCTGAGATCATAAAATTGTCCTCGCTTTCTATATTAATAAAATAAATACAATTCATATAATAAAATACTATCAATAACAACTGTTACATAATATCACAATTTTGCTGATTCATCTAGATTTTAAGTAACGAAAGGCTGAACTGTTATTACAGGCAGACAGCAACATGTCACACCATATGAATAAATGAGGGATATTGTGCGACAAATATTAAAAAAAGTATAATTTGACATATAATTGTTTATGGTATATACTAAGTTCAAAATTGAACTATTCAAAAGTGAACGTACATATTATGTATTCACTTTTGAATACGCCTGCGGTGTTAGATTAAAACACGTATATAGTGAGGTTGTTATATGGATGATCATTTGGAACTGTTATTAAATGGACAGCAGTATAAAAAATTTCAGGAACTATTATACAAACCTATAATACATAAGTATGAACTTAGTGTATTGGATATACGTATTATAATGTTTTTATACGAGCATGAAGAATTTGATACAGCTAAGGACATTGTTGAAAAACATTATATTGCAAAATCTTATGTATCCAAGGCTATAGATACACTCATTGATAAAGAGTTCCTAGCCAGAAAACATGATTTCAATGACAGGAGATACATTCATCTCGAATTGCTTAAAAAAGCAGATGCTGTTATTGAAGATGTAAAAACACTGCGTAAAGAAATGTTTAAGATTATATTTGAAGGCGTTAGCAGTGAAGAAGTTGAAGTTATCAGAAGCGTTGCAGCAAAGATATCTTCAAACATAAGAAAGGCAGAAATGTTACAGTAGTTATGGTAATATCAACAAAAAGCTGTACAGCAGCGATTGACAGCTTTTATAAATGATGATAAGAAAGGATGGTTTATGATGCAGGAAGAAAAGATGAATGATGATTTTGACAAGGTAATGGATGATTATGCAAAGAAATACAAGAAAATATGCATAGACAATAACTCAATTGACGCTAAGCTTTTTGATGAATATGGTGTTAAAAGAGGTCTTCGTGACAAGAATGGTAAGGGCGTCGTTTCCGGAATCACCAATATCTCACTCATAAAGGCAACTGATATAGATGCTGATGGTCATGTAACACCATGTGAAGGTCAGCTTTTCTATAGAGGCTATAACATATACGATCTGACCAATGGCTTCCGTAGTGATAAGAGATTTGGATTTGAAGAGACAGCATATCTGCTTCTTTTCGGAGAACTTCCAACAAAAGACCAGCTTGTTGAGTTTAAGAAAATACTTGCAAAGAACAGACGTCTTCCTACTAACTTTGTAAGAGATGTAATCATGAAAGCTCCTAGCAAGGATATTATGAACTCACTTACAAAGAGCGTTCTTACTTTATCTTCATATGATGACAAAGTTACAGACAACACACTTGAAAATGTACTTAGACAGAGCCTTATGCTTATAAGCGTATTCCCTATGCTTGCTGTATATGGATATCATGCATACAATCATTATGAATGTGATGAGAGTTTTTATATACACAGACCGGATGATAACTTATCAGCTGCTGAAAACATACTCCGTATGCTTCGACCTGACAAGAAATATACAGAGGTAGAAGCAAGGGTTCTTGACCTTGCACTTGTTCTTCACATGGAACATGGTGGCGGCAATAACTCAACATTTACAACCCGTGTAGTAACATCAGCAGGATCTGACACATATTCAGTAATTGCGGCTGCATTATCATCTCTTAAGGGACCAAAGCATGGCGGTGCCAATATAAAAGTAGTCGAGATGATGAACGATCTTAAGAAGAATGTCAAAGACACTACAGATGAGGAAGAGGTAAGAGCATATCTTAGAAAGCTTGTACGCAGGGAAGCATTTGACAAGAGAGGTCTTATATATGGTATGGGTCATGCAGTTTATTCAATATCAGATCCAAGAGCTGTTGCATTCAAACAGTTCGTTGAGCTTCTTGCCAATGAAAAACATCAGAAAAAAGAGTTTGAGCTTTATTCTATGATTGAAAGAATTGCACCTGAAGTAATCGGAGAAGAATGTGCTATATACAAGGGTGTAAGTGCCAATGTCGATTTTTACAGTGGCTTTGTATACAATATGCTCGGAATCCCTATGGAACTCTTTACACCAATATTTGCGATGGCAAGAATAGTAGGCTGGAGTGCTCATAGAATGGAAGAACTTATAAATGTAGATAAGATAATACGTCCTGCTTATCAGAGCATAATGGTTCCAAGAGTGTACGAAACACTTAAGGAACGTTCAACACCTAAGCTTGATACCAATTACAAAAAAGAACTTCAGTTATCAATGAAAGAAGAAAGCTGTTAAAAATAATAGACAAAGTATTGTAATAAATAATACCAATTATTCTCAGATTATGTTATACTGTTGTAGCATGATTGTAATATGATATTATTAATCTTATCAGTTAATGGCACATTGCGATATGCAGTGTGCCATTTTTTAAGGGGAGTTCAAAATGAAAACAATACTAGTTGTAGATGATGACAAAATGAATCTAATGGCTGCAAAAAGATTATTGTCTAAGCAGTACAGGATAGTAACTGTCAATTCGGGGGAGATGGCACTTACTTATCTGCAGAAAAATGTACCAGAGCTTATTCTCCTTGATATCAAAATGCCTGAAATGTCGGGCTTTGAGGTCATGGATAAGATCAGGGAAAGAGAAGAATGGAATAATATTCCTGTTATCTTTCTGACAGCGGACAGAGACAGTGATACAGAGATACAGTGCTTTGAAATGGGCGCAACCGACTATATAGTTAAGCCATTTGTGCCGGCTATAATGTTAAGCAGGGTGCAGCGTACGATTGAACTTGAGTGTTACAAGAAAGATCTTGAAGGAGCTGTAGCAGAGCAGGCTGATGAAATCGTAAAAAAGAATATGAAGATATTAAAGATTCAGCAGGAAGTTATAGTAAGTATGGCGAATGTAATTGAAAGCAGAGACGGCAGTACAGGCGAACATGTTAAAAGGACTGCAATATTTGTTAAACTGATTGCAGAGAATCTTATGAAAAACCATATGTTTGCTGATGTTCTCAATGAGGAATATTTTGAGTATCTTTGCAATGCAGCACCAATGCATGATATAGGAAAGATTACAGTTCCGGATTACATATTGAAAAGCACAGGTAATCTTACTGAAGAAGAATTTGAAACCATGAAAAATCATTCGGTAGAGGGTGGAAAGATCATAAGAGAAACTTTGGGCAAGATTGAAGATTCAAAATACATAGAAATTGCTGCTGACATGGCTACATATCATCATGAGAGATGGGATGGAAGTGGATATCCTGAGGGAAAATGTGGCGAAGATATTCCTCTTTGTGCGAGGATAATGGCAGTTGCAGATGTATTTGATGCACTTGCTTTTAAGAGATATTACAAAGAAGCATTACCTCTTGATGCAACATTTGATATCATAGAGGAATCAAGTGGAACACATTTTGATCCTGTAGTTGCAGATGCTTTGTGCAATGTGCGTGAGAAAATAGAAGATATGTTTGAACGAAATGAGTTTGATTCATAAATATAAGTTAAGGTGTCAGAATTATATATTTTGACACCTTAATTGTAATATAAAAGTAAAGAAATCTTATGTGGATTGTGATATCCTTTAGTTATGATGCAAGGGTCAAAAGCAGATAGCAATGGAACAATCTGTGACCAATATCTAAATATAGTGTCAGGTTATATGCCGATTGAGAAATTGGATGGCAGCACTTAAATGAGTAACCTGTATGGAATAGAAAGGTAAGGATTTATATGGAAAGCGGAAATATATTGATAGTAGATGATGATCATGAGATTGCAGATCTTGTAGGTATTCATTTGAGAGGTGAAGGATACAATGTATACAAAGCATACAATGGAAATGATGCTTTAGATATATTTGACAGGGAAGAGATAGATCTTGCAATACTTGATATAATGATGCCCGGTATGGATGGCAATGAAGTATGTGCAAAGATAAGAGAACATAGTACGATCCCAATAATAATGCTTAGTGCCAAAGACAGTGAAAACGATAAAGTATCAGGTCTTGTCAATGGTGCTGATGATTATGTTACAAAGCCGTTCAATACAATGGAGCTTATTGCAAGGGTAAAGTCACAGCTTAGAAGATATCAGAGCTTTGGTGGGGCAGAAGCTAAGAACAATGGTGTGGTAGATATAGAAAATCTCTGGATAGAAAAGAGTTCACATCAGGTGAAGGCGTATGGCAGGGAAGTTAAATTAACACCTATAGAATTTGATATATTATATCTGATGGCATCTCATCCAAACACAGTTTTTTCTACTGATGAGATATTTGAGAGGGTATGGAAAGAAAAAAGCTTTGAGATGAGCAATACGGTTATGGTTCATATAAGAAGACTTAGGGAAAAGATAGAAGAAGATCCTAGAAAGGCACAGATTATAAAGACTGTATGGGGAGTTGGTTATAAGATTGAAGCGTAATATATTTAAAAATTTAAGGGCAGAGCTTGTTTTTTACAGCGTAATAAGTATGATGCTTGCTGTATTAACAGAAGGTGTTATTGTATTTATACTCAGCATGATAGGTTCAGCACTTGGAATATCATATAAGGGATACGGTCGTGGACATCAGAAGCTTATTGTCAATGGGGAAGGAACAAGCAGGGTATCACTGCCGGATTATCATGCAATCAAGCGATGGAACCGCGATACAATATTATGTATACTGATGCTTGTAATCATATTTGCGATAGTATTTTTTATAATGTATTTTCTTATACTTACAAGGAAAATTACAAAGGATATGGCATATATATCCAAAGGAATATCACAGATTGCATCAGGAGAAATGAAGGAAAAACTTGAAGTAGTAAGAGATGACGAGATTGGTGAGATCGCAAAGCAGGTAAATAAAATGTCAGATGATATAAAAAGGCTTATGGAATCTGAAAGAGAGGCATTGCAGACCAACAAGGATATGATTACATGCGTGGCGCATGATCTTAGGACACCTCTTACATCAGTTATAGGATATCTTCAGCTTGCAACTGATGTCAATAAGTATGAAGTTGCAGAAAGGCAGCAGTATGCGTACATTGCAATGGACAAGGCAAACCGTCTTCAAAGACTTATTGAAGAATTATTTAGTTATACAAAGCTTATGAGCGGTGAAATAACACTACATCTGAACAAAATAGATATTGTTAAACTCGTAGAACAGATGGTGGAAGAATTTTATCCGCTTTTCAAAGAAAATGAACTTGAGTATTCGCTTGTTCAGAATGTTGACAGTCTTATAATCAATGTTGATGGAGAACTCATGGCAAGAGCTGTTCAGAATCTTATAAGCAATGCTATTAAATATGGAAAAGATGGTAAGAGGGTATTTATAGAGCTTGAAAAGTTTGATAATGAGGTACAGATACGTGTCACAAACTTTGGGCTTATAATTCCTCCTGAAAGTCTTGGACACATATTTGATAAATTTTACAGAGTAGAGGAATCAAGATCAGTCCAGACAGGAGGAACAGGTCTTGGTCTTAATATAGCGCAGCAGATAGCTGTATTGCATGGCGGAACTATCAATGTTACAAGTGGAAGCGATGGAACATGTTTTACAGTTGCACTGCCGCTTGAAAGACATTAGATGATTAGCACAGGGGAGAATAATGAAGACACGTACAAAATTTAGAGCAATGATCATTGTAGGATTTTTTTTCATGATAATTGCTCTATGTTTATATAGCAGGGGTGTTTCGGCTGAAAAAACTGCCGGAAGTAAATTGAATAATGGAATTGCAGAAATTAAAGCCAGAAATCTGAATATAAGAGTTTCGTTTGGATACAAGGGGTACACAAAACTTAACAATAATATGCCTGTTAATGTAAATATAAGTAATTCAGGTTCTGATTTTAATGGAATATTTCGCATAGCATTTAGAAACAGTACAAAGAAATCGATGATTCAGAAGAAGTTTTATGTGAAAAAGGATTCAAAAGTAAAACTTGATTTTGACATTCCTGTTGTTTTTGTAAATCAGCAACATTCAATTGTATTGTGTGATGAATACGAAAGGGAAATTGCCCATAAAGATATAAAATTAGACAATATCGATGACAGATCAGATATTTATGTCGGTGTAATTACAAAAAAAGCAACAAGTCTTAAGTATATTAACAATGTATTGGAGGGTGAAGAAGAGGGAGAAATAGCCGACAGGATAAATGGGCGCGTGATACGTCTGTATGAGGATGAACTTTACGATGAAAAAAATCTGGAAATGCTTGATATGCTTGTAATAGATGATTACAAACGGGTCAACTTTTCAGATGATATGATAAAAAATGTAAAGAAATGGATAAAACATGGTGGAGGTCTTGTATTAGGTGATATAGGGGAAGATTATATAGACAACAATAATGATATAATCAATCAGTTTTTATGTGGGAAAAAAGCAAAGGTTATTTATGAAAAATCAGATATCCCTATTATAAGAAAGATAAATATTGGCAAAGGTAATCTGATGCTATCGTCAGATGATATGGAACTGCCGGAAACACTATGGGACAGTTATGGAAAATATCTGGTAAATTTACTGTATGAAAATCTTAGTGACAGTAAAAAATACGAGTTGAAGTATGGCGATTATTCAATTCAGACAGGGGATAGCAGTTTAAATTATATTTATGATACTTTGAAAGTTAATTCGGATGACAGACTTCCCAATCTTAAACTTTATGGAATAATCCTTATAATATATATTGTGACAGCAGGTCCGGCAGCGTTTTTTTATTATAAAAAGAAGGGCAGGACAACAAGACTATGGTTCATCGTGCCGGCAATATCATTTGTTTTTTCATTTATTATATATCTTCTGGGGACAAGTACAAGGGTACAGAATCCGTTTATAAATTATGCCGCACAGATAAGGATTGATGATTCAGATGACAGTCATATGGCAGATGTTTTGTTTAGCATCACAAGTACAACCAATAAGAAATATGCTGTTTCTACCAATAGAAAGTGCAGTATTGTGCCAACTGATCTTGATGTTTATTATGACAGTCCTGAAAAGTATAAGTCAGGCTATGATTATGGTGTAGATACATCGTCAGGTAAGCCGAGGGTGATTATCAATAGTATGACCAGATTTGAACGGACAGGCTATACGATGAAATACAAATCCGATGTGCGTGGTGATATAGATGTAGATCTTTCGCAGGAGGATGGAAAGCTTCATGGCACTATTACCAGCCAATTATCACATGACATGAAAGACTGTATTATATATTATGGTGGTAACATTATAAAAATAGATAAAATACGTTCTGGGGAATCTCTGGATGTTGACAAGATTGATAAGAAAAATATATTCATGTCAGAAGACTACAATTATGAAATAGAAAAACAACTGGCTGCCGTAATGGGGGGACGCATGGAAGATACGTCAATGGAAAGTGATAAAAGACGTGAATACGGTATTATTGAAGAGTATATGGCAGAAATGGAAAATGATACACCGTTTTTCTATGGATTTATATCAAATGACGAAAATGATTTTCAAAATATATTCCCATTCAGTGCTTATGGGGCAACCGGAGTCTGTAAAGATATAGAGATAAAAGAAAGTATAGATGGGTATGAGGTTATAGGCTCGCTTGAAAAATATGTAGAAAAATACAATGAAAATGCAACCAATGGTTATTATGTAAATTATGGAGAAAATGATCTGCATATAACATATAAATTCCCGGATAAATTTAATATAAGAAAAATAGTTTATTCGCCAGAGACAGCGGGTGGTGGGGAGTTTACCATGAAAGAATCTGATTATACGGAAGAGGCTTTTATTGGAACTGCATATGTAAGAGATAAAGCGACAGGGGATATGATTAAGCTGTTTGACTCCGGTACTGAGACAGTTGTAGATAATGTTGAACAGTATCTTAACAAAGACGGTACACTTACATTATATTATTATATCGAAGATGACAATCTGTATAATGTAGAAAACTACTGTCTTCCTAAGGTAAAGATACTTGGAGAATATGCAAATCAGTAGGAGGGCATATGATAGAAGTACATGATTTATGTAAAAAATATGGGAAATTTGTTGCACTGGATCATCTGAATTTTTCTTTAAAAGAAGGCGAGATATTTGGGTTTATTGGTCCAAATGGTGCCGGCAAGACGACTACCATGCGCATTATGTCCGGACTTCTAAAGGCTGATAGTGGGACAGTATACATAGACCGGCTTGATGCAATGTATGACAATCAGGCACTTAAATCAAAAATAGGATATATGCCCGATTTCTTTGGGGTATATGACAATCTGAAAACCATAGAATATATGGAATTTTATGCTTCACTGTATGGAATAACAGGTGCAAAGGCGCATGAGCTTTGCATGGAACTACTGGATCATCTGAATCTTAGTGATAAGGCAGATTGTTATGTTGATGAGCTTTCAAGAGGTATGAAACAGAAGTTATGTCTGGCAAGGTGTATGGTGCATGATCCGGAGCTTCTCATACTTGATGAACCATGTTCAGGTCTTGATCCCGGAGCAAGGTATGAGATGAAAGAATGTATGAAAATGCTTAATGAGATGGGAAAAACTATCATAATAAGTTCACATATTTTATCAGAGCTTTCAGAGATGTGTACAACAATTGGGATAATAGATCATGGGACTATGATTGCAAAAGGAACTGAAAAAGAGATAATGATGCATTTTAATACATCAAATCCGATCAAGATACATATTTTAGATGGAAAAAATATAGCAATAAAAGTGCTTAAGGAAGATTCTCTGGTGCGCAGCATATCTATAGAGGATGAATATATTATGATAGGTTTTGCAGGTGAACTGCAGGAGGAATCGGAACTTTTAAAAAAGTTGGTAGATCAGGGTGTCAGAGTGGCGTCTTTTGTACGCCAGACCGGAAGTCTTGAACAATTGTTTCTTAAAATTACGGGAAAACAGGAGGTACTAAGCTGATGAAGATAACTATCAATCCTGTATATGCCAAAGAAATGAAATTAAGGGTAAGATCAGTGAAGTTTGCACTTACAGTATTTTTTTTCAATCTTATTCTTGTGGTCATAGCACTTATTGGATTTGAAATTATGTTTAATATACATATCAATTCTTATGTGGACTACACCGGAGCGTCAAAAGTTTATTTTATAATGATATGTCTTGAAATGCTTATGGTGGTATTTATTCTTCCATCATTTACTGCCGGTTCGATAGCCGGAGAAAGAGAAAAACAGACGCTTGAGATGCTGCTTACGACAACACTTAAACCGAGACAGATAGTTATGGGAAAGCTTATGTCATCAGTAAGCATGGTATTACTTCTTGTTATATCAAGTCTGCCGGTTATATCTATCATATTTACAGTTGGCGGTATAGGTATGGAAGATATCATTCAGTTTATGTTTGCTATACTTATAATATCTTTATTTATTGGCAGCATGGGGATGTTTTCCTCTGCTGTTTTGAAAAAGACTGTGCCTGCAATCGTTCTGTCATTTGCCGAGGTATTGTTTATATGCGGAGGTACCGTCATAATAATTGCACTTGTCTATATGGTGTCAAATCTTTATTTTTATAATATGGCAGGTGGGAAAGGCACAATGCCGGATGTAAGCGGAATTGTATATCTGCTTCTTATCAATCCGGCATATACGATATTTGATATGGTCATAAGCCAGTATGATCAGAGGTTTGCTATTGGCAGAGTTGTATCAAAGCTTGGAGGTTCGCTTCCGGAGTATGTGACAGCAAACTGGTATAGCTTAAGCCTTTTGGCACAATTTATATGTTCTATTATATTTATAGGCATAGCGGCGAAATTTCTTGATCCTTTAAGGCATGTGAAGTTTTGCAAAAGGGAATAAATTTCGCTGTCCTATATCAGGCTAATACAGCCTATTTGCAGATTTATTG
>CAZFFA010000017.1:0-22535 GCA_964517955.1 uncultured Jutongia sp.
CTGGAGCTGAGATAACAACTTTCTTTGCACCTGCATTGATATGAGCCTGAGCCTTTTCTTTAGATGTGTAGAAACCTGTACACTCGAGAACTACGTCTACGTCAAGGTCGCCCCATGGACAATTGTTTGCATCTGGGAATGCGTAGATTTTGATTTCTTTTCCATCAACTGTGATAGAATCTTCACCAGCTGTTACTGTATCAGCCTTTTCATATTTACCCTGTGATGAATCATACTTTAAAAGATGAGCAAGCATCTTAGGGCTTGTTAAATCGTTGATAGCTACTACTTCATAACCTTCTGCACCAAACATCTGTCTGAATGCAAGACGTCCGATACGTCCAAATCCATTAATTGCAACTTTAACTGCCATGTTAAAATTCCTCCTAAAATAAAATTTTATAATTTGCCGAAAGAAGTGTTATCCTCAAACAGCAATTAATCAACTGCGAGTACAGGCTTGTCCACAGCATATCAATATGTGATATGCTCTACAAACTTACCCGAGACCTATTGTACCCAATTTAGTAAAAAATTTCAAGATTATTTTTGCTTTTATATATTTTTTGTTGTTTAGTAAGTTTTTTTAGGTTTTTTCATATTTTTTTAGTGACTATTGACATAATCAGGCTGCTGCCAGTACACTATCTGACCTTTTGATAAAGATTCCTGAACCATTATTGTTCTCTGATTTGATGATCCCTTAAATATAAGTCCAAGATCCTTTTTGTCTATCATAAATTCTCCGTCAACCATTACATCTATATAAGACATAAATTCTTTTGTTTCTTCCCATTCTTTCATCATTCTGCCTGTCACGTCTTTTTCAAAATCATACCCTGTAAAGCACCATATATTTTTTTCAGGATATATTTCATCTATTTTGCGGAGCAGAGGAAGAAGCCCCTGCTGATTGACATGCTCAAGCGGTTCACCTCCAAGAAGGGTTATTCCTTTTATATAATCAGGCTTCATATATTCTATGATGTCATCTATCTCTTTCTCTGTAAACGGCTTTCCATAATTAAAATCCCATGCTTCTTTGTTGAAACATTCCTTACAGTGATGCGTACATCCACTCACAAAAATAGAGACACGAACTCCCGGACCATTTGCTACATCGTACTGTTTTATATCTGCATAATTCATAATAATCCTCTTTTCTGCATACGCTTTTTGGTGCATAACGAGTTTGTGTCAAATGCGCGCAGGCACAAATTTCGTGTGTGAAAAACCTTTTGTATATGGATTTTTCACACTAACACCTCGTATTTTTAATAATAAAGCACATTATTTTATTTGATATTACATTAATCACATGTTATGATGCAAGGGTCAAAAGCAGATAATACTCAATAAGGAGAATCCACTATGAAAGACAATCATAAATTAAAGTCAATATCATTTTCACTTGTCACACTTTTCTGTATCGTGCTTTGCATATATATAATAAAACGTCCGGGCAAAAAAATAAACACTAATAATATCAATACAAACACAGATGATATAGAGACTTCTTCTGATACTTCAGATAAATTTACTTCTACACCATCACCGAACATTAAAACTCCGGCAGGTCACATTTATTATTCAATGCTTAATCTTATTGACTCTAATGCATTTCATGTAAATACAAAAGTCAATGTCGACCTTAAAGGAAATCTTATCAAAGGTAAAAGATGTATTAAATCAAAAATTGACATAACAGCCCCTTCTACTGACAATATGAAAGTTTACATATCCGGAACTACAACTGATGGTAAAAAAATTTCAAGATCCAAAAGCTACTACAAAGACGGATGGTTTTATTCATCTGATGAATCAGGTAAAAAACGAGTTCAAAAATCAACAGATGATGTACTCTCAACTGTTACATTTCTTACATCTATGATAAAATCAGCTTCCGATAAACTTGATGATATTGATATATCAAAAAAAGACAACGATACAATATATAAATTCACTGTCCCAAAAGAACTTGCCAATGACTGTTTTTCATCTATAATAAATCAGATATCTCTGGACACAAAAGAACTGCGTGGTGTCACAGGTGATATCAAAACACTTACTATCAAAACACAGATATCGCCTGATAATGTTATTGTAAGGGAAGATATCTCTATCACTGGTTCTGTAAGCAAAAGTATATTTACAATACCTGTAAATATAAAGCTTAGTGCTATTTTTAAGCCGCTTGCTGATGATTTTTCACTTGATTTACCTGACTGGAAAAATTATCCGATCAGTGATGAATGAATCTCCTAAGCAGCCCTAAAATTACAACTATGCTTCTTTTAACAATAACAGACATTCATTTCATAAATTGTTTTCACATACAGTATGAATAAAGTACCATTGCATATGGTTTTATTCAAATATCCTCGTGATATCCTGATATCGATTCACAACCCGGTAAATCTCTACAAATTCTTTTCCAATCTTATATAACACAACATAATTTCCGCTAATCACATATTTATAATTCGTCTGAAAACTGACCCGCTTAGCAAGATCAGCTCCTATATATGGAAATTGCTGTATATTCTCAATTCGAGCATATATCTCCTGAATGGTCTTTATTGCCATTTCTTTATTATCTTCAGCAATATACTCTTTAATATTCCTCAAGTCCTCTGCTACAATAGGGTTAATCCTTAATTTCATCATAGTCTATACCCCAACATATTTCTTTAGTTCATTCAAACTCATCCAGGCACTTTCATCCTTAACAGCTTCTTCTGCTTCCTGTAGCTTCATAAGCAACTTTTTTTCAGCCTTCTCGCGCTCATAGTCTTCAATATCCATAACCACAAACCTGCCCCTGCCATTTTTAGTCAAAAACACAGGTTCTCCAACCTGACAATTTTTCAATACCTCATTATAATTTCTCAAATCTGATACTGGTAATATATTCGGCATAAGATCAACTTCCTTTCCTTGTATATCTTCTTCATTATATATTATACGCATTAAAGCTGTAAAATTCAACGTAGAATTTTACAGCTTTTAGTTTTAATATTATTCTCTTCTTGCCCTTCGGACAAGAAGCATCCCTCGCTTTCGCTCGGTCTATTATAGATGAAGGACTCTTGAGTTGATTTCTTTTGTTTTTCCGACATTCCAGAAATTTTCTCCAAGATAACCACATGTTCTTCTTGTAACATTCATCTTATTTTTGTCTTTGTTGTGGCACTGTGGGCACTCCCATTCGAGGTCATCATTTATAATGATCTCTCCATCATAGCCACATACATGACAGTAATCTGACTTTGTATTAAATTCAGCATACTGTATGTTTTCATAGATAAATTTGACTACATCTTCAAGTGCTTCAAGATTGTGACGCATATTTGGAATCTCTACATATGAGATTGCTCCGCCTGAAGAAATCTTCTGGAACTGGCTCTCAAATTTAAATTTAGAAAATGCATCTATCTTCTCACGTACATCTACATGATATGAGTTTGTATAATAACCTTTATCTGTTATATCCTTGATACTTCCGTATTTCTTCTTGTCAATCTCAGCAAATCTATAGCAGAGGCTTTCTGCCGGAGTTCCATAAAGACCAAAACCTATACCTGTCTCAAGCTTCCATGTATCGCAGGCAAGACGAAGTCTCTTCATAAGACGAAGCGCAAAGTTTGTTCCTTTAGGATCAGTATGACTTACACCTGTCATAAGCTTTGTTGTCTCATAAACACCTATATATCCCAATGATCTAGTAGAATATCCATTATGCAGAAGCTTGTCTATCGGTTCATCTTTCTTAAGACGTGCTATCGCACCATACTGCCAGTGAATAGGACTTACATTGGATAATGTCCCCTCAAGTGCATTATGTCTGCACATAAGCGCTTCAAAACAAAGAGCAAGTCCTTCCTCAAGCAGTGTCCAGAATACTTCTTCATCTCCCTGAGCCTCAAGTGCCACCTGTGGAAGATTGATACTTACAACACCCTGATTGAAACGACCTTCAAACTTATACTCACCGTTTTCATCCTTCCAAGGTGTAAGGAAGCTTCTGCAGCCCATGCATGAGAATACATTTCCTTCATAATTTTCTCTCATCTTCTTTGCTGAAATATAATCAGGATACATTCTCTTTGCTGAACACTTTACAGCAAGTCTTGTAAGATAATCATATTTACCGCCTTTAAGACAATTATGTTCATCAAGTACATATATAAGCTTAGGAAATGCCGGTGTTACATAAACACCTTTTTCATTTTTTATACCTTCTATACGCTGATTAAGAATTTCCTCTATAATCATCGCATTTTCTTCAATATATGGATCATCCTTATCAAGATTAAGGAATAATGTTACAAAAGGTGACTGACCATTGGTTGTCATAAGTGTGTTTATCTGATACTGGATAGTCTGCACACCCGACTTAAGCTCGTCATGAAGTCTGTCATTTACAAACTCATTGATTATATCATCACTTATTGTATCACCGTATTTTTCTTTGTAATGCTTTTCGTATTTATCATGGCTTTTACGAAGGAATTTACCAAGATGACGTATATCTACAGACTGTCCACCATACTGGCTGCTTGCTACAGCAGATATAATCTGAGTCATAACAGTACATGCTACCTGAAAGCTCTTTGGACTTTCTATAAGTTTTGCATTCATCACAGTGCCATTTTCAAGCATATCCCCTATATTTATAAGACAGCAGTTAAATATACTCTGAAGATAATAGTCCATATCATGAAAATGAAGTATTCCTTCCTCATGTGCCTTAACGATCTTCTGTGGCAGAAGAACTCTCTTAGTAAGATCCTTTGATACTTCACCGGCGATAAGATCACGCTGCGTAGATGCAATATATGCATTCTTATTGGAATTTTCTTCCATAACGTCCTTATTGCTGTTCTTAATAAGGCTCATAATAGAATCATCAGTTGTATTGGCACGTCTAACCATTTCTCTTGTATAACGGTATATGATATATTTTTTGGCAAGTTCATATTTACCCTCGCTCATAAGCTTCTGCTCTATCATATCCTGTATATCTTCAACCATCATTTTATCTACATGTCTGTTTTCAATTCCGGCAACTATAGAATCTATTTTATCTTCTGATACCTGTTCTTCTTTTTCAACTTCTACATTGGCTTTCTGAATCGCAACAACTATCTTATTGCGGTCATAATCAACAATTCTTCCGTCACGCTTTATAACCTTCATTACAGTTTTCTCCCTTTTTTAATTGTTACTTCTCCCGCCTATTGTTGGGCAAGCTTACTTAAGCACCTAAACATACTTAGCGAAGCGATTTTGCTTTATCGGATTCAAATTTCAAAAGAATCTGATAAGTAAATGCCGACAGACGCGTATTGCCATTATATCACCCGACCGCAAAAAAGTCCACAACATATTGTGATTATTTTAAAATAATCAACTAAATGTTGTGGACACCCATTTTTCTAAGTGTTACTGATGTAGAATAGCATCTTACATAACAATTCCGTCTTTTATTTCGTATCTGCCACCCTTTTTGTATCCTCTGAAAGACCCATAATGTTCTCAATTTCTTCCTTTGGGATCTTGGTATATTCTGAAAGTTCTTCCTTGGTAGGAACGCGTCCAATCTCGTCAGTCATATATTTCGCCGCTTCATGCAGCAGATTTGTCCTTGCAAGGACTGCGCTCTCCCAGTCTTTATCTTTTGTTACCTCATCAATGCAATTTTCCATTGCATGAACGATTTCCATGTGAATAGTCCCATCAATAGCCCGGATATCCGGTGTTCCATCCGACATACTATATGAATTTACATTCTGCTCTATTACAGAAATTCCGACAAGAAGGCCGAGATTTCCCTCACCAATAAGTTCATCGACGGTAATCTCTCCTTTTTTTAATGCCTCTCTATCCTTGTAACCCTCTGCAGTCTTTATAACGTCCTTAAGCCTGCTATTGATAAATGCTTCTCTTGCAGTCTTATCACCTTTGAGAAACAAAGACAGCGTATCGTAGACAGAGTCCTCACCCAGTTCTTCTATTGAATTAACTTCAGCCTCATAAAGCTTTCTGTTTAATTCTGCTCTGTCTTTGGCTGAAAAATCACTTTCTCCCTTTTCAGATGCCTTAACCATCTTTTCAATATCTGAGCCTTTTGCATCATTTGAAGCATTTTGAGAGTCAGCATACTGTTCATCTCCTGACTCTTCATCTGACTTATTTGCAGCGTTTTCTTCCAAAGCTTCGGAATTTTCATTTACAGGATCAGGAACAAAATGATATCCGGATATATCCACACCAAATGATGCAAGATAATGATATACGGCTTCAAATTTGTCTTCATCAATTTTCATATCACTAAGATAACTTTTTATCTCATCCTTAGTCATCTTGTTCTGCTGTGAGACCGCTATGTTTTTTATCTCCTCGAGCATCTCAAGGAACTTACTCTGATCTTCCATATTTTTAACCTTTCAAACTTTACCTGTCATGTTACAGAGCATCTATTATCTTGCAAGAATGTCTGTAATCTCAGCAATATACAATGTATGATAATTGCCATCCTTATACCATGCTTCATCTATTCCCTTGTCGATAAAATCTTCTTTGCTGATGAATGTGTTTGACATAACCTTACAAATAAATACCATATCTGCCTGATCGATAAATGGAACTCCGTCATGATAGTTTATATCTATTCCGGCTTCCTTGATCTTATCTTCATCACGACCGGATACAGTTCCGAGGAATTTCATCTCCTTACGGTATTTCTCACTTGGAAAGCTAAGAGAAAATTTTCCTTCTTTGTCTATAAATTCTTTTGTAAAACGTGTCTGTCTTATAACAACGTATGCGACATCTTTACCCCACATAACGCCTACGCCGCCCCATGATGCAGTCATTGTGTTAGCTTTTTCTTCATTGCCTGCTGTTACAAGCATCCAGTCCTTTCCAATTTTTGTAAATGGATTTATCTCCATCATATCTTCTGTTACCTTCTGAAAATTATGCATAATAAATTCCTCCTGTTTTATATCTTATATCCATGGTATGATGTTGAGTTCAAAAGTATTTTGACTCCAACTGATGCCACAGATTGCTTTGCAATATATATTTACATAGATTATATTCCCATAAACTCAATAATATTATCATATAACACAAAAGTGGGCAAGTCCGCCTAAACTTCTCTCACCGCACAAAACATCAGTCCAATTGCCCTATAAATCCTCTTAGCCTGCATCACTTTGTGGGTTGACACCCTATCTGTAACACTATAAAATTATATCTAATTGATGATTGATATCTTTATCTGCTTTTGGGCATAAGCTGATAGAGTGGTGATATATTTTGACAACATTCTGCCCGGAAATGAGGTTTGACATGAAAATAGAAATGCATACACACACAAAAGAATCAAGCCCCTGTGCACATATTGATGCAGCACAGATGGTACGGATGTATACAAATGAAGGATATGATGCCGTAGTCATAACAGATCATTACAATAAATGGAGCATGGAACAAATGGGAGCAGTTTCCTCCGATGAATATTCAGATTATGTACTTTCCGGCTTTTACGCTGCAAAGAAAGCTGCCAGTGACAATCTTATAATTCTTCCCGGCATAGAAGTAACTCTCCTTGAAAGCCCCAATGATTACCTGTTGTATGGTATAAAACCTGATTTTCTATACAACAATCCTTATCTCTATAAATTAACACTCAGAGAATTATACTCCCTGTGCCACAAAAATGATATATTGCTCGTACAGGCTCATCCATGTCGTGCATACTGCAGTCCTGCACCTTTTGAACTTCTTGACGGAATTGAAGTATACAATGGCAATCCACGTCATAATAGTAATAATGACAAAACATATAATATGGCTGTAAACTCTGATCTGATCTTAACATCAGGAAGTGATTTTCATCAGACCGAAGATCTTGCTCATGGCGGCATAATCACAAACAGCGAAATTTATGATATTAAGGATCTGACAAATGTATTGAAATCATCAGATTACAGTCTTATTAGAGATGGAGAATGCCAATGACATTTCAAAAACTTCTGCATACAGCAATAGCATTAAAAAAAACATTCATATCGATATCAGCCAGAATGAAAAAAGCTGCTATATCGGCTTATTCCGGACAGTCAGCTTTTTTTCTTATGTTATCTTTTTTTCCATTCCTTATGTTTATATTTGCTCTTCTGAAATATACACCTTTTGATAAAACTGCATTTATCGGAATAGCAGAAATGTTTCTTCCAGACTCATTTCATAGTTATATTACAGAGCTTATCAATGATATATATGACAGCCAGCCTGCTACAATTCTTCCTGTGACAATAATAGTTTCTGTATGGCTTGGTTCCAAATCATTTATGTCACTGATCCAGGGAATGAACTCCGTAAACAAAATAACTGAAACAAGAAATTACTTCATGATAAGAATTTTTTCTTTTATATACACCGTACTATTTGCTGTACTCATATTGGCAACCCTTGCTGTAATGGTATTTGGCAACAGCATTTATTACTTTGTATGCAGACATTTTCCATTGTTTAATGATACTCTTCTGTCAATTATAAGCATACGCCCCATATTCAGCTTTGCAATAATGTGTACCTTCTTTACGGTAATGTATGCGGTACTTCCAAATCATAAGACAAAACTATCAGACCAGATTCCCGGTGCAATACTTGCATCATGTGGCTGGATGATATTCTCTTATCTGTATTCATTCTATGTAGACCACTTCAGCAACTACTCTACATTCTATGGAACAATGACTGTTATAGCACTTCTTATGGTATGGCTGTATGCATGTATGTATATACTTTTTCTCGGAAGCTTTATAAACTCACTGCTAAAGCACAGACATTGATGAAATGATATTATCACTTTGACTTAGATATATTGTCAACAACTATTCCATCATAATAATGTGTAAGTATTGATTTATAGTCATATCCTGCTTCTGCCATATTGCAGGCACCGGTCTGGCTCATCCCCGAACCATGACCAAAGCCACCACCTTTTATAACAAATATTTCTTTATTTCCTTTTTTTATCATATCAATATAAAAGGCTGCACTTGGAAGAAGTTTCATGCCACTAACCTTGCTTCCATCCTTTCTTTTAATATTTTCATATATTGGAGCCAGCACTTTTCTGACATTGTACTGTCCACGTACTTTTACTACACGCTTCTTACCTACTATCACAAGTTCTGTTACCAGACCGCTTTTCTCACGCTTTTCAACTCTTATTTTTCTGATCTTTCCAATTGATTTAAGAAGAACTTTACGGTATTTGCCTGATTTATTCTGTGTAAGCACACTATTTTTATCGGATGTATAACAGCTATACAATAAAGAATCTATACGACTGCTCAGACTGCTTTTTTTAATGTTGGTCTTCCATCTGTACCACTGGTCACTACTGTCATATGTAGAATATACATTCTTTGATATAAAATTTCTGAACAGATTTTCATCTGACAGATTTAATCTTCTACTGCCCTTACTCTTATTGGAAACCTGTAATTTTCCTTTAAGATACGAAACAGCCTGTTCTGTGTCCCAAACTTCCTTACCATCAGCCGTACATCCCCATGATGTAGCAAAGTAATATCCAAGAGCAACCTTTTTATCTTTTGTCATCATAACTATATCTTTAGTATCATTTACAGCCTTAATAGTACGCTTATCCTCAAAAATATTGTTGTAAACCTGACACGCCACACTGTCATCTACATGTGCACCATACTTTTTATATTTTGCTGAATCTAACTTACTATATGCAAAGCTTCTTGCACAGACAGCCTGTGCTTTAAGCGCACTCATATCACTTCCCGATGGCATCTCACTTGGTACAACACTATACAGATACTGCTCAAGAGGAACAATATTCTTAAGTAACAGCCCATTTTTCGTCCACTTTATTTCAAAACGTCCTCTGTAAGCCGGTCTGCCATCCTGTCTCTTAACAGACATTACGCGAAGTTTTGCGTTGCTGCAGGATCTTACCACAACCTTTTTATTTTTCTTCTTTCGTTCTGATGATTTAAATACGACCTTGCTGCCGCCCTTGTATTTTTTTACCTTTTTTCCATAAACCACTTCAAATGGTTTGCTGCTTTTTATGCAGACCTTATCATGAAAAAGGCTTGTGTAACCTGTTGTCGTAATAAGGACCTTCAGCTCAGGATTATCTCCGTATCTATTGTTTTTTGCTGTATTCTGCTTTTTTGCCTGACTGCTGTCATTCTTATCATTCTTAACAGAAGCCACGTTATTTTTCTTTTTTTCTTTTCCTGTTTTTTCTCTTTTTCTATTCTGGTTTTCCTTATCATTATATACGGTATCTGATCCTGTCTTTATATATCCTCTTTCATGTGCCTGAAAGACCACACAAACCATGACAACAAGCACCAGGACTGCCAGTCCTATTATATTCCTGCTTTTCTTCACCATATTTTCCACCTTGCTCTAAATATTTGAAAAACACTATACTACTTTATCTCATAGAATATATGCTGTCAAACTATAAGATATGACAGGCAGTATAACAGTACGGCAGATTGTCCTGACATTACTTTATGACATTACTTTAATTTAACAAATGCCCCTAAATCCTTATCCACAACAGCTTTATCCACAACAAACTGCATAGTTCCATCAACATCTATACGATAAAAGCTGTCATTATATGACAGGAATCTAAGTTTTACGTTCTTTTTATCCTGCTTAAATTCTATAGATGCAATTTCTTTATCATCTGATACTTTAACATTTTTATCTATAGCTGCACTATATGACAATGATGCAAATGCCTTATAAGCTTTAATGAATGAATCACTGTCAACCTTCCTGCCATCAACATATGCTGTATAATCATATGAACTTTCCAAATCCGAAGATTTTTTCTTTTTCTTCTTTTTGGTAAGTGTCATTTCATATTTTTTGCCCTTGTAATTCATAGTTATTGAATTAAGAGTCTCAGAATTTGCAAGATAAGGATTTGAATATGCACAACTGAATGCATCAGGTCTGGCAAGTGCAGATACAATATCAGACGGCATAAGATATATCCCTTTGTCAGTTGAGGTTTTTACATAATAATTCTCTCCGGCAGAATCTTTTTTGCCAACATTTATTGTATACGTATGATATTTTTTCTTCTTTTTATTTTTGGTAAAGTATTTAACACTGATACTGTATTCAGGACTGTCAATACCATATTTTTTGAGCACCTTATCACTGCTCTTATATTCAGCACCTTCTATAAATGTAACAGATGAAAGCTTATCAAAAAGTGATGTAAGACCATCCTGGTCACCGGCTACAGGCTGTGTAAACGGTTCTGTTATATCCCAACTGTAAATATCTTTGTACTTTGAATTTTTCTTATCATATACTGCACTGAAACTTGTTGTTCCACCGGCATCTACCTTGTAGGATGTAACATTTGCAGACTGTATATCAGGTGCATCCGGCAAAGCCATCATATTGTTTTTACTTTTCTTAAAATCTGATGTAAAGTCCGATGCAGCAAGATAAACCTTTGATGTATCATTGTCTGTATATACATAACATCCGTCTGCTGCCACAGCATCCATTCCTACAGAAAGATTATAGCTTTTTCCATTTTTATCGGTTATTTCGACTTTTATGGAAGGATCGTCTAGTTTATACTGTGATAAATCTTTGCAGGAGCCGGTTACAAGCTTTGTTGCCGTCATACCTGCCATATCACTTACCATAGTACTTACATAGCTTTGATTGACAGGAAAATCTTTATCATCCGTATACACCCATTCATCATTCTTTTTTTCAAATGTCATATCTGTTCCATCATAACTGAAGGAAATTTTACTGACAGATGATTCATCAATTGAATTAAGCGCAACACTTTTATCTTCCTTATCGTCAGATGCCTTTTTATTCTGGTATTTAACTGCTGCAAAATATCCTATACCGGCAACTATAAGAACAATGATCAATGATATTATAGTTATCATCTGACTTTTTTTCTTGGACATATTACTCCTCCATTCTATTTTTTTCTTCTGTTCATCCAGATTACAAATCCTGTTATAAGCAGGCAGAGAGGAATTATAACTATAATTATTGCAGCCCATAATAACTGTGTACCCGTCTTCATTGTTATATATGAATATGACAGGCTCTTAACATCTATAGAAGTCTGCTCAACATCTGATTTTGAAAGAGACCTTACTGCATTTTCAAAAAGTGCTGCATTATCAAGCTGGCTTGTCGATGTAAAGTCATCAGAAAATGCTGTTGCAGAACCAAAAGCTATAAGTTTAGCTTCTGTTTTATCATCAATAGTATCTGTAACGGAAATTCCCACGCTGAATGGACCATCAATATCTCCATCACTCTTACTTCCATCTCCTGAAGATGGGTCTATTTTCAGATATGAACCATCTGATGTAGTAAGAATCTCTGACAGGTTAAGTGTACTTCTAAGAGAATCCTTTTTTACCTGTGATAAAGCAAGCGGATAAGGTATAACAAGCATTCCTTTAAGCTTTGAAGTAATACTGTCACTTGAACTTGCTGTTGGGATGATGCAGTTTACATAGTTATAATAATGGCCTGTAGTTTCACAGATATTTCCCATCTGCTCATTTATACCATAATACTTGAGAAGTTCTTTTACATTTGGAGTATCATTTGTTGTATACTCGGCATTGATAATTGCACTGCCGCCCTTTTTCATATAATCAAGTATTTTTGTTTTTTCTTCATCACTTATGTCTTTCGCCGGTCCGTTAAGAAGAAGTATATCACAATCATCCGGCACAGCATCCTGCGAATAAAGTTTAAGTTCTGATGTCTCTATATTCATCTTGCTTAGAGCGTCAGTAAGCTTAGTTCCAAGTTCCTTTTCGCCATGTCCTGACATAATATACATTTTTGTCGTAGTTTCAGACAAGACACTCTGTATCGCAGATGTAACCTTACCTTCTACATCCAGATAACTTGACTGCTGATATGTCGAATAATCTGTCTGGGAATAGTACATCTCTGAACCGCCTATATACTTTGCTGATTTTGTGTCGTTATTAACAACTATTACATCATTAGAAGATATTTCATCATCTACATATTTACTTGCAAATGCAGGATTAACAACAGGATCAACCTTTTTTACCTTTATTTTGTCAGATAATTTGTTGTACTGTTTAAGCACTTTGTTTATATGATCCTCCTCACTTCCATCCTGAACCATATAATAAATTGTGACATCATGTTTTGCATTTTTAACTACTTTTTTTGTATCTTTTGACAATGTATACAAGCTGTTTGAACTAAGATCCGTTGAAAGATCAAGCTTATTAAATACAAGGTTTATTATAACAACTATAGCAACTACAAGAATAGTAATAACTGTACTGTAAGCTCCTGAACGAAACTTGCGGTTTGTAAAGGAACGTTTAAAGCTTCCTTTTCTATTATTCTTTTTATTTTTCTTTACAGCATCTTTCTTTTCATGACCATTTTCTAACTCATTGCCTTTAACTTCTATATCTGTATTCTTTTCTTTATTTTCCATTTTGTGCACCTCCTTTAATTAAATCTCTTCTTTTTGACAACCTGAACTGTGAAGAATACAAAAAGAAATGCAATGCTTATATAATATACAATCGCATCATAATTCAATATTCCCATCTTGAAGTCGTCAAATCTTGTTGAAATTGCAAAGCAATTAAGGATATTTGAAAAAAGACTTTTATAAAGAGATGATTTTACAAAATACACTATCCATATAGCAGCTTCTCCGATAACAGCCATTGTAATAAGTACCGTAGTATTTCCCATCATCCTGTATGCGACCAGACATATGACAAGCCATGCGATAGCGATCATTATACACTGTGCAAGTGCATCGGAAGGAAGCATATTGGTAATGCTGCTTAAAAGATGAGACATCAGCATTGTAATAAAACTAAGTACGGCTGCAATTATCTGGCTCTCTGTCAGAGATGACAAAAACATACCTACAGCTATATATGCCGCTCCCAAAAGATAAAATCCCATTATACTGCTGTATGCTGCTACAAGCTTAACATCCTTACCATATGCACTTATTATAAGAGGATACAGACTTATAAATGCTACTCCGAAAGTAAACAATGTCATTACTGATAAGTATTTTCCCAAAACTATCCGCATGGGTGACACCGGTGCGGTGAAAAGTAACTGGTCTGTTTTCTGATGATTTTCTTCAGCTATTATCCTCATCGTAAGTATAGGAATAAGAATTACAAAAAGAAATGATACACTTCCAAGTGTAAGTTCAAAGTTTCCCATACCTCCTGCAAGATTATATCCCCATGTATAAAACCCTATAATTGCAAGAAAAAATGCAAGAAATACAAAACCTATCATTGAATTAAAATACTGTCTTAATTCTTTTTTATATATTGCAAACATTTATTCTTCCTCCTTATCTTTCTTTGATTTTTTCCCACCATATTGTTTAGAACCGCCTTTTGTAAGAGAAAGGAATACATCCTCAAGTGATGTATCTAGCTTATGGAGTTCTATAATAGGACATTTTGCATCTGCAAAGGCATAAAATAAAGCTTCCCTTATATCGTTGTCTTCACCGGAATAAACTGTCATTCCAATATGTTCTTTATTTTCCTCGTCATCGTCTGAATTTGTATCATATTTCACATTACTTACTCCACTGACACCTCTTATTATCTCTTTTACAACATCCATGTCACCTTTTACAACAAGATGAACTGCATTTGTATCAGCCATTCTGCTTATAAGATTTTCAGGAGTATCTTTAGCGATCATCTTACCATTATTGATAATTATGATTTCATCACACACAGCACTTATTTCCTGCATGATATGTGAACTAAGTAAAACTGTATGATTGTGGCTAAGCTCTCGTATAAGCTCACGCATTTCTATAATCTGATTAGGATCAAGTCCTACAGTCGGTTCATCAAGAATAAGTATATCGGGTTCACCAAGCATTGCTGCTGCAAGACCAACTCTCTGCTTATATCCTTTTGACAGATGCCTTATAAGTCTCTCTGACACATCAGCAGTCTTTGTCTTTTTCATAATGTCATATACTTCTCTGTCTATCTTTTTTCGTGAAACCTTCTTAAGCTCAGCAACAAACTGAAGGTATTCGCGAACTCTGAGATCAGGATATAATGGTGGAATTTCCGGGAGATAACCTATATGTTTCTTTGCTGTCTCAGGCTCATCCATAATATCTACACCATCTATCAGGACACATCCGTCCGTAGGTGCAATATATCCGGTAATAATATTCATCGTTGTAGATTTACCTGCACCATTTGGTCCAAGAAAGCCTACAACCTTGCCCGTATCAACTGTAAATGACAAATCATTTACCGCTGCATGATCACCATACTTTTTTACAAGATTTTTTACTTCAATCACTGTGTTCTCCTCCTTTATCAGTATTTATCTGATATCAAAATCCACTATACCACCACTTTGTTATAACTTTGTGAACAAAAAGACAATGCCAGCGCATTGCCTCTGCATTGCATGCGCATTACTAATTTCACAAAAAAACTGCCAGATGGAATACTCAAAAAGTATTCTCATCTGACAGTTTTTGTCATTTATATTTTTCTTACACGATTAACATTTTTCAGGTTCAGCATATTCCACACCATCTGTATCCACTGTTACTTTTATCATAACCTGAGGCTCCATTGGTGCATCCATATAATCTGTTTCAACTTCTGCTATCTTATCTACAACATCCATTCCCTCTATGACCTTGCCAAATGCAGCATACTGTCCATCGAGATGAGATGCATCTTTATGCATTATAAAGAACTGTGAGCCTGCTGAATCCGGCATCATAGAACGTGCCATTGAAAGAACACCTGCTGTATGCTTAAGATCATTCTGAAAACCGTTCATTGCAAATTCGCCTTTGATAGAATATCCGGGACCGCCTGTTCCAACTCCATCCGGATCTCCACCCTGAATCATAAATCCTTTGATTATTCTATGGAATGTAATATTATCATAGAAGTTTTTGTTGATAAGTGATATAAAATTATTGACTGTATTTGGTGCTATCTCCGGATAAAGCTCTGCAACAATTGTTCCAGCCGTTGTTTCAAATGTAACTACCGGGTTCTTTGCCATATTTTAATTCCTCTCTTTCTGTTCCTGTACATTTCTTATTGATGCATAATTTAACAAAAGGCCTTCTGACCCTTGCATCATGCTATGGGAGATTATAAATGATAGGCGAAAGATTGTAAAGACCGACAGTACCCTCATTTTTTTCAAGCTCATCACTTTCAGGCATATAATATGCTCCTGTTTCATCTCCTGTTATATTCCTTCCTGCCGTCATTGCAGAAGCATTTCCTCTGTATACACCAAAAGAAGTATAACCATTAAAAAGACCCACATCACCCCATTTATCCAGTGGTACTATATATATATCACACAATCTGTCAAGTATTTTCTGACTGTATTTTCCCCTTACATCTATAATTACCGTACTTTGATCATATTTATGTATACCTTTTATATTCATAACCTTATATTGAAATTTTTTTGATGACTGTATTCTTGAAAGCACTAATTTTCTAACCTTTTTCCCATACCTTTCACCTGTAACTTTTTCAAGTTTTTTATACTTATATGAATACTGTTTTGATATATCGTTTATAACTCTTTCTACACTTTTTTTCTTTGCCCTGTATTTTGTCTTATAGGAAAAGAAATATACAAACAGATCTTTTTTTCTCGGATACTTATCTGTAATATAATCATATTTTTTATTGTTGTATAAAGAACATACCCATTTATACTGCTGCTTAAGCACAGGCTTGATAAGCTGTTTTCTTATAAGCCGTTTCAATTTTCTGTCCGGTTTTTTAACCATCCTTCTGATCTTTTTGTCTATTACATCTGTTTTTTCAGAACCATACTGGTAAGATTTAAGTCCTACTATTGGTACAGTATTCACTTTGTCACTTCCATTGTAATCTGTATCACACCTTAGATAATAATTGAACAGTATATCATCAGCCGTAATCGCTGTGCCTGAACTCGTCCGTATATCATTTCTTAAAACTATCTTATAACTCGTTATATTATTTTTCTCATCGTAAGAAGTTGTTATACTTTTACATATGCTCTTGCTGTCCTCTGTATCAATAAGATTTCCATAGCACATATTAAGCATATATCTATCCGCTGATGTTTTATATATAAATGGTGTTATTCCCTTTGAAATATTTCCTTTGACAACTATATGTCTGTCTGTTTTTTTCACCTTTTTTTCCTTTCCTTTTGTTTCTCTTACCTCTTTTACAACTCCGGTACCTTCTCTATTTACACTGTCAATTGCTCCCTTTAGAAAAAGTACCAGAAATACAAACATTCCTATATAAGTAAGCCCTATCCATGTATATTTTTTCATGATATCCTCCATTCTTGTTATGCCCTGAAACTTTGGACCGGCAGAATAATCTTTGCAATTATATTATTTCTGCTCTGTTATTTATACGATAAAACACTTATATAGCCCGGTCAATTTCTTTGATTTTCTATATTACTACAAACTATTACACATAATAATATTATCTAACTCTTTTTGACACCAGTCAGCAAAATATGCTCTTATAAATAATTTTCTGTTGTAATCATATTGAGCAGATATGTCCCATATTATGTACAGTAATGTAAGTTTTTTGTGTAACACTTTAACTTAATATAGCTGCATTTATAAAAGGAATCGTATATGTCATTGAAAAAAAATCAAAAAAAAATATCTTTTACTGTAAAAATTATTATCACTCTTTTTATCATAGGCCTTCTTCTTGGATGTTTGACCGGATATCTTATGAAGACCTCGCTCTATTCACCGCTGATCAAAATCTACAATGATATAATTTCACGAATGAAAAATCTTGATATAGACAAAACTGATATTTTTCTTCTTTCAATAAGACGCAATATAAAGTATTACCTGCTTTTATATATTTTTTCTGCAACTAATTTATGGAATATATATTACAGCTCATTTATGCTGTATATGGGTTTTTCCAATGGACTTCTGCTTTCTTTCAATATAATACTTTATGGAAGTTCGGGATGTATAAGATATCTGTGCTACCAGTTCCCACAGGCAGCTATTTTTGTTCCGCTTTATATCATTGTAATTCTGCACTGCTGCCATTTTCACAGGCAGTTTACGGACTGTACCGACACAGCCAAAAAAGGAAAACTGCTTTTACAGCAATTTCCCTTTTTTATATGTATCACAATTATTATATCCGCCTGCTGCCTTATAGAAGCATGGCTTAATCTGCCTCTTGTTCTATGGTATTCAACTGTTTCATAAAGACACCTCTAAATTCTTCCGGACACAAGCCAAAACAGTGAAGTATCTTATCACTGAAAGCACCACATTCTCCATTCATGATCATATCAACTGCATCTTCATACGCAATTGCTTTTTTCCTCTATCAGCCATAAAATTTCTCCGCTCTCATTACTTTAAACAAATTTATTATATATATTATGCAATTCATTTTCAAGGTCTTCAAATGAGCCATCATTTCTTATGATTTTGTCCGCTTTTGATAGAAAGAAGTCATCAGGTTTCTGATTTGCAATTATCGATTCTGATTTTTCTTCTGTATATCCTCTGTTGTCAGACAATCTCTTTATGCGCACTTTCGCTGGTACATATACATACCATACTTCATCACAGAACCTGTCACAGCCGCTTTCATACATTATCGCTGTTTCAAGTATGATAATTCCGTCTTTTCCCTTTCTTTCATCTATAAAATGCTTTATATACTCTATGACCTCAGGATGTACTATATCATTAAGCAGTTTTCTGCGCGAAGCGTCTCCAAATATCACTTCCGCCATCTTCTTTCTGTCAATCTCACCATCTTTTTCAAGTATTTCTGTTCCAAATGACTCTACAATCCTATTATAACATGCTGTTCCTTTACTCATCACAACATGACCAAGTTCATCTGCTATAAGAAGCTTTGCATCATACATTTCACTTAATCTGTGTGCAACATATGATTTGCCGCTTCCTACGCCTCCTGTCAATCCAATTACATGCATATTCTGCCTTTCCGTAACAGTTCAGCCATAAAAATATAATAGGCAATATTTGAGCTTGCTCATTGTATTGCTTATTATATTTTTATGGTGGAATAGCCTTTCATTTCTGAAATGAAATAAACAAAAGCTGCGCAGCAGCGACTGACAGCTTGCTGGCAGGTTTATGAATGTAAGAAATGATAGGCTGAACTGTTACGCCTTTCCTGTTAAATCTCATTCAATCAATGTGCTTCAAACCAGTTTCCGCCCTCTTCAACCTCTGCTATAAGAGGAATTGAAAGTTCTACTGCACTCTGCATTTCCTCTACAAGAATCTTTTTCATCTCATCTTTTTCGCTTTCAAGTGTTTCAACAAGAAGTTCATCGTGTACCTGAAGAACTATTCTTGATCTAAGTTTTTCCTTTCTGATTCTTTCTGCGACTTTTATCATGGCAATCTTAATTATATCTGCTGCCGTTCCCTGAATAGGTGAGTTCATAGCTATTCTCTCACCGAATGATTTCTGCATAAAATTACTTGAGGTAATCTCCGGTACTGGTCTCCTTCTTCCAAACATAGTTTCAGAATATCCTTTGTCTTTGGCAGCCTGTACCATTCCATCAAGGAATGATTTGATAGCTGGATATGTCGCAAAGTACTGTTTTATGATCTCGTCAGCTTCCTTCCTGCTAACCCCGATATCCTGTGAAAGTCCAAAAGCACTTATACCATACACAATACCGAAATTAACTGCTTTGGCATTTCTTCTCTGAAGATCTGTAACTTCTTCAAATGGTGTATGAAATACCTTTGCCGCTGTACTTCTGTGTATATCCTGTCCTTCTATATATGCCTCTTTAAGCTCGTCATCATCAGACATATGAGCAAGTACACGAAGTTCTATCTGTGAATAATCAGCATCAAGGAATACATATCCATCTTTTGGTTTGAATACTTTGCGAAGCTGTCTTCCCAGTTCCATACGTATAGGTATATTCTGAAGATTTGGTTCTGTACTGCTTATTCTTCCTGTTGCCGTTATTGTCTGATTAAATTTACCATGTATACGATTGTCCGACTCAATATATACTGCAAGTCCATCTGCATAAGTAGATTTCAATTTGCTGACCTGTCTGTAATCAAGAATCTTAGACACTATAGGATCTTCATTGCGAAGCTTTTCGAGTATGTCAGCAGATGTTGAATATCCGGTTTTCGTCTTTTTGGCAAATGGAAGCTTCATCTTCTCAAATAATATAATGCCGAGCTGCTTTGGAGAATTGATATTAAATTCTTCTCCTGCAATATCATATATATCTGTTTCCAACGCCTTTATCTTCTCATCAAGTAACTTTGACATTGAAGCAAGCTCATCTTTGTCTGCCCTGACGCCTTCCTTCTCCATCTGATAAAGGTAATATGCTGTCGGCATCTCTATCTCTACAAAAAGATCATACATCTTCTGAGCCTTTAATTCTTCCATAAGTCTGCTGCAGGCAAGGCATGATACATATGCCATATCAGAAATGTACTCTAAAAGATTCTTTTTTAGCACCTCTTTCTCATCATCCGGTATGCTTTCATCCTCAATCACTCCAACAATTTCTGTCATTGTTTTTTTCTGAAATCTTTCAACATATGATGGTATTGTAAGACTAAGATAATCTCTTGCTATATCATCTACCATATAAGTATCTTTTAAAGGATTTAAAAGATATGCTGCTATATTAACATCAAATATCTGCCTGAAAAGCTTATGTGTATTGTCAAGACTTTCATCATCAAACGCTTTCTGCGATGGTGCATCTTTAACTGGAGAGAGTGTTTTTACAGGTGCAGTAAGATGCATTGTATTCTTCCAGTCCATAAGTGCAATATGCTTAACTTTTGATGCAATTTTTCTGTATATATCTATAAGATAATCCCCTGTTATATACTCTGTTTTTATTATAGATACGGTATTTACATTATCATCATTTTCATATGATATACTTAAGCCGCCAAAAAGATATTCTGTGTCCGTATTTTCGGACTCACCTATCGAAACATCCGAGCCTTCCTCATCAAATATGAAGCTTAACTGGCCGCCTGTTTTTTTCTTGCTTTTCTTAATTACCGTACCTGAATTACTCCACTCATCTCCCCAGAATGATATACCAACCACTTCCGGTCCGGATGATAAAAGCTTCTTTACAAAAGCATTTATATCTTTAATATTGTCAAGATATTTAAAATCACTCGGTTGTGCTACTGCTGTAGAAATTATCTCCGTATCAAATTTTTTGATAAGAGATTTAAGTTCAAGTTTCTTTATCCATTCAAAAGCTTCCGGTGTAAACAGACTGCCTGTTTTTGCCTGCTCAAAATCATAGTCAAGCTCACAGTCAGTTTTTATCGTTGCAAGCTTTTTACTAAGGAATGCAAGCTCTTTGTTGGCACGAAGAAGTTCCCTTGCCCTCTTTGGCTCAACCTCTTCGATATGTTCGTAAGCTTCTTCTACCGTTGGAAAAGCTGTAAGTATTTTAAGTGCTGTTTTTTCTCCAACTCCCGGTACACCCGGTATATTGTCAGCCGTATCTCCCATAAGACCTTTCATATCTACTACCTGTGAAGGTGTGATAGAATATTTTTCAATTACTTCATTTGTATTGTAATTTTCTACTTCTGAACCTCCCTTTTTGGTCTTTGGAATACTTATCTTTATCTTATCAGATGCAAGCTGTAAAAGATCTCTGTCTCCCGACACTATTGTTACAGTTCTGCCATCCTTCTCTGCTCTTTTAGCAAGTGTACCCAGAATATCATCAGCTTCCAGTCCACCCTGCATAACGAGTGTTACGCCCATTGCCTTCAAAACATCCTGTATAACAGGAACCTGTTGTCTAAGTTCCTCCGGCATCGGTTTTCTTGTTCCTTTGTATTCTTTATACATCTCATGACGAAATGTAGGCTTTTTTACATCAAATGCCACTGTCAGATAATCAGGTTTTTCCGTATCGATAATCTTAAGCATTATATTGATAAAACCATATACCGCATTGGTATGAAGTCCTTCTGAATTGGTCAGATCCGGTACTCCATAAAATGCCCTGTTAAGTATGCTGTGTCCATCTATCAGTACAACTTTTTCGTTCATTCAAATCCTCCATTTCTGCTAAGCCTACCGAAATTAAAATATACTTTAATCCTAAATAAGTATAATCGCACCTATGCAGATAACTATAAATAATATTATTTTTTCGGCATATAATATTCTGTATTTGATCAGATAATCTTCTGCCGACTTTAGTTTCTGTTCTGAATCTATCTTAAACTCGGTCTTGCTATTGTCACTTTCAAGGTATCTCATTCCCATAATCATAGTGTAATATATATCATATTCTTCCCAACACTTTTTACATGTCTGGAGATGTTTAAGAAA
>CAZFFA010000018.1:0-22248 GCA_964517955.1 uncultured Jutongia sp.
TTTTTTTATGCCCAAAATTCTACATTGGCAAAAAAGTGGAAACACACATAATATATGGAGGTGAAATCCGTGAGAGTAAAGATTACTTTAGCATGTACAGAATGCAAACAGCGTAACTATGATACTACTAAGGAAAAGAGAAATCATCCAGATAGAATGGAAACAAAGAAGTATTGCAGATTCTGTAGAAAGCACACATTACACAAAGAGACAAAATAGTCTGATATAGTGACCATTAAGTCTCATGTGCAAATGAGCAGAAAGAGGTAAGTTATGGCAAATTCTGAAAACAAAGATGTTGTGGAACAGAAAGCACCGAAAAATGCAGAAAAAGCTGCAAAAGACAAGGGCGGACGTTTTCAGGCATTAAAAGCAGAGTTCAACAGAATAATCTGGCCTGATAAGGATGCAATTGTAAAAGAAACCACAGCAGTGGTTATTGTAACAGTTATTTTAGGCGCTATCATTGCACTTCTTGATTTCATAATCAAGACAGGCCTTGATAAGATTCTTCAGATAGGATAAGGTGATAGACTATGGCAGATACAGAACCACATTGGTATGTAGCTCATACCTACTCAGGATATGAGAAAAAAGTTAAAATGGATATTGAGAAGACTATTGAGAACCGTAATCTTCAGGATCAGATCCTTGAAGTATCAGTTCCTATGTTGAATGTAGCGAAGGAAGATGATGCGGACAAGATAGTCCAGCAGAAAATGTTCCCTGCATATGTACTTCTCAAAATGTACATGAATGACGATACATGGTATGTAGTACGTAATACACGAGGCGTAACAGGCTTCGTTGGTCCGGGATCTAAGCCGGTTCCACTTACAGATGCGGAGATAGAGAGTATGGGTCTTAAAGCTGATGCTCCTAGTGCTCCATTTAGTATCGGTGATTCTGTTGTTGTTAAGTCTGGTGTCTGGGAAGATACAACTGGTATTGTGCGTCAGATTAATCATAAGAATAGAATGGTTACGATCAACATTGATGTGTTTGGTCGTGAAACACCGGTAGAGATCAGCTTCAACGATGTAGAGGCTGTTTAATGAAAAGGGATTAAAGCCCGGTATATTTATAGGAGGTACTTAAAAATGGCTAAAAAAGTCGAAGGATATATTAAATTACAGATTCCTGCAGCAAAGGCAACACCAGCACCACCTGTTGGTCCTGCTCTTGGTCAGCACGGAGTAAACATTGTACAGTTCACTAAGGAGTTCAACGCTAAGACAGCTGGACAGGAAGGTATGATCATTCCTGTAGTTATTACTGTATATCAGGATAAGAGCTTCAGCTTTATCACAAAGACTCCTCCAGCTCCAGTTCTTATTAAGAAAGCTTGTAACATTAAATCTGGTTCAGGTGTTCCTAATAAGACAAAGGTTGCAACAATCTCAAAAGAGAAGGTCAAGGAAATCGCAGAAACAAAGATGCCTGATCTTAATGCTGCAACACTTGAAGCTGCTATGTCAATGATCGCAGGTACTGCACGTAGCATGGGTGTTACTGTAGAAGAGTAATAAATTTAAGTAGAATAAATGCATAAAAAAGATTTGTTGTTGTTTTGAACGTTGTGGGAGGCGACACATTAGTAAGTGTCATAGAACCCGCCGTTACTACCACCAGGAGGTTTTTATATTATGAAAAGAGGAAAGAAATACGTAGAAGCTGCTAAGTTAATCGACAGAACTCAGCAGTATGATGTTGAAGAAGCTGTTAGCTTAGTTAAAAAGACAGCTGTTGCTAAGTTTGACGAGACAGTAGAAGCTCACTTCAGACTTGGTGTTGATGGTCGTCATGCAGATCAGCAGATCCGTGGTGCAGTTGTACTTCCACACGGAACTGGTAAGAAGGTAAGAGTGCTTGTATTCGCTAAGGGTGATAAAGTTGATGAAGCTTTAGCAGCTGGTGCAGATTATGCAGGCGGTGAAGAGTTAATTCCAAAGATCCAGAATGACGGATGGTTTGAATTTGACGTTGTTGTAGCTACTCCTGATATGATGGGTGTTGTAGGTCGTCTTGGTCGTGTACTCGGACCTAAGGGCTTAATGCCAAACCCTAAGGCTGGAACAGTTACTATGGATGTAACAAAGGCTGTTAACGATATCAAAGCCGGTAAGATTGAATACAGACTTGATAAAGCTAACATCGTTCATTGTCCAGTAGGAAAAGCTTCTTTCACAGAAGAGCAGTTAGTTGAAAATGTTAATACATTGATCGCTGCTATCACAAAGGCTAAGCCAGCATCTGCAAAGGGTCAGTACTACAGAAGTGTAACACTTACAAGTACAATGGGACCTGGAGTTAAGCTTAACGTAGCTAAGTTAGTTTAATCATATTTCCTTATAGATAAAATAAAGTGCCTTTTGACTTGACGGGTAAGTGGTCAGCCGAAAGGCACTTTATTTAATGCAAAAAGACAATGCGCCTGTAATACGCCGACATTGCCTTTATAAAGGAATATGATATTGCTTGTACAGTAGTGGCGTACCAACAAGAATTGCTTTAGCAATTCTTGCAGAGGCAATGCACTGGCATTGCCTTTTTTAAGCCTGTGTATCGATATGACGTGCTGCTTTATATATTTTCCCGGCATAAAAATTTACCTTTTGGGTAAATTCACTGTTTTCAGAAAATATAGAAGCAATTTTGGTTGGTGTCGCCTCTAAAAACTTTTTCTCATCGAGTTTGAGAGTGCCCGCTGATTCAAGGGTAATTCCAATGTCTGATAAAGCTTCTTTCTCATCTTTAGTTAATTTTTGAAGAAGTTTTTTGGGGTGACTTATGTTGTATTCATCTGAACCGGAAGTTGTAGTCATAAGATTGTTGTATGTATCTATGAATGATTTAACATTGCAGTATATATCATTGCCTGTCTTAGTTGTATATTCCATATTTCTAAGAGCTTTAGATACATTGCGTACAGCATCTGAGTCTGCTTTTATTAATTCGGTATTTTTCTTAGATGCACGCAGACTCTTCTTTGCTGCATCCCTATTGCCGGAATAATAATCGCGAAGACGCATATTATAACTTCTAGTGGTTGGTGTTGTAAATGACATAAAATCCCTCCATAAGCGCATTATTTATAAAATATATATCGGTGAATAGGTCAGGTTTGTTTATAGTAAGTAAATTACACATGGTTTGCAATTTTTGTAAAATTTAGTCATAATATATAGTTGTAACAGGGTGAACTGTTAGATAAAATCAGCGTTAAATAAATGGGAGGGGCATATGAAAAAAGTATTGATCGTAGTTGATATGCAAAAAGACTTTGTAGATGGTGCGCTTGGAACGAAGGAAGCAGTTGCCATAGTTCCTAAGGTTGCATCAAAAGTAAAGAAATATATAGAGCAGGGAGAAGATATTGTTTTTACAATGGATACCCATTTTGATAATTATCTTGATACAAGTGAGGGTAAAAAACTTCCTGTAAAACATTGTATAAAAAATACTGAGGGATGGCAGATAATACCTGAACTCAGTCAATATACAGAAAATATACATGCAAAAGTTATAGAAAAACCCACGTTTGGAAGTGTAAAACTTCCTGAAATTGTGGAACAATATGATAGATATGAGATTGTTGGACTTTGTACTGATATATGCGTTATATCCAATGCAATGTTACTTAAAGCTCATTTTCCGGAAAAGATGATATTGGTTGATGGATCATGCTGTGCAGGGGTTACACCCGGATCACATGACAATGCTTTGTCTGCAATGAAAATGTGTCAGATAGATATTTTAGATGGGGACGCAGATATTCCGGAAAATGATATACATGACTTAAAACAGGATAACGAAATTGATGTTAAAAAGGGAATATATATGCAGACTTTCGGAAATTTTGAGATGTTCATTGATGGTGAACCGGTCAGATTTTCGAGAAGCAAATCGAAGGAATTGATCGCATTTCTTGTGGACAGAAAAGGAGCCGGTGTTTCTTCGGCAGAGATAGCCGCTGTACTTTGGGAGGACAAGGTATATACAAGATCATTGAAAAATCAGGTTCAGACAATAGTTGGCAGTATGATGGAAGCTCTTAAGTCATATGGAGTAGATGATATCATTATAAAAAGATGGAACAGTCTTTCTATTGACACAACAAAGATAACATGTGATTATTATAAATTCCTTGAAGGAGATGCAGCATATATAAATAGGTTTGCAGGTGAATATATGAGTAATTACAGTTGGTCAGAGTTTACAACCGGATATCTGACTGAAAGTGTATACAAAAGGAGGTAAATGCTTATGATGAGCAATAATATTATATGGATTGCCGGAGCAAAGGGCAGTCTTGGACAGGCACTTCGGGCAAAATTTAAGAAACCGGCAAATACAGTGCTTGTAAGTGATACAGATGTTGATATAACGGATTTGGAAGCGGTGCTTAGTTATGCCAACATGAATAGTCCGGAATGGATAATCAACTGTGCCGGTATTACAGATCCGGAAGAGTGTGAAAGCGATATGACCAATGCTTTTAAGGTAAATGCGCTCGGTGCAAGAAACCTTGCTATAGCGGCAAGACAGCTTAATGCAGTTATAATCCAGATATCAACAGATGATGTATTCAGTGGCAGAAATGGTGGAATCCTTACAGAATTTGACCGCCCTGATCCCGTTTCTGTATATGGAAAGTCAAAATTGGCGGGTGAGGAATTTGTTACAAGTCTTAATCCGAAACATATAGTAGTCAGAAGTTCATGGGTATATGGCTATAAGAATGATGATTTTGTATCAAAGGTTATTGAAATTGCAGGAAAGCAGTCTGTCATAAAAATGCCGGTTGATTATATAGGCTCTCCTACAAGTGCAGATGTGCTTGCAGATTTCGTTGAGCATCTTGTAAATGTTGAGGAATATGGGATTTTCCATGCATCGTGTGAAGGTACATGCAGCAGGGCTGATTTTGCACGCGAGGTTCTAAAGAACGCAGGCATAACAGATTGTGAGATTGAAGAAGTATATTGTGGAGATTCCAGAAAATCATACAGACCACAGAATATTAATCTGGAGAATCTTATGATGAAGATGACAGGCATATACGAGATGCCAAAGTGGAAAGACGCACTTGCAGCATATATGAATAATCCATCAGGTTTTATGAATGATAGAAAAGTGGATTGAAATGCTGCATAAAAAGCAATATAAACAGAAAGGACATGTAAAATGGAAGATAAGAATAAAAACAAAGATAAATCTCCCAAGAAGATAAATCTTACAACACTTATATTTTTATCCCTTATTCTGGGAGCATTAACAGGTGTATGCTTCCATTATTTTATACCATCAGGGTATGTAAGAGATAAAATATTTGTAGATGGAATATTTTATGTAATAGGACAGGGATTCCTGCGTCTTATGCAGATGCTTGTAGTTCCGCTTGTATTCTGTTCTCTTGTATGCGGAAGCTCTGCTGTAGGTGATACCGCCACACTTGGAAAAATTGGTGTGAAAACAATGGTATTCTATATAACAACTACAGCACTTGCAATAACTATGGCAATTCTTGTAGCAAAGGTTGTTAATCCGGGTGTTGGTCTTGATACAAGTAATATAAAAGCTGAAGAGATACAGATGTCAGATCCTGTAAGTATGCAGGAAACTCTGCTCAATATTATACCTAAGAATCCAATAGGAGCACTTGCCAATGGTGATATGCTTCCTATTATCTTATTTGCTATTTTGATTGGTGTAATTCTTGCAAAACTTGGAAGCAAAGTAGAGACAGTTACCAATTTCTTCAGACAGTTCAATGATATTATGATGGAAATGACCGATATGATCATGAAACTTGCTCCTATTGGTGTATTCTGTCTTATATCAAAGACATTTGCCCGAATCGGATTCAATGCATTTTTACCACTGCTTAAATACATGTTTGCAGTATTTGCTGCGCTTATGATACATTGTTTTGTCAACTATATGGTGCTTCTTAAAGGATTTACAAGACTTAGTCCTGTCAAATTTATTAAGAAATTTATTCCGGTTATGGGATTTGCATTTACAACTGCAACTTCCAATGCAACAATTCCATTGTCGATAGAAACACTTGAACATAAAATGGGTGTTTCAAGAAAGGTATCATCTTTTACGATACCGCTTGGTGCAACTATCAATATGGATGGAACAGCAATCATGCAGGGCGTGGCAGTCATATTTGCATCCCAGGCATATGGAATACATCTTGGTGTTGCACAGTATCTTACAGTTATTGCTACTGCAACACTTGCTTCTATAGGTACGGCTGGAGTTCCAAGTGTAGGTCTTATAACACTTTCCATGGTATTTAACTCTGTAGGACTTCCTGTAGAAGCCATAGCTCTTATAATGGGTATAGACAGAATACTTGATATGACACGTACAGCCGTCAATATAACCGGTGATGCTGTATGTACAACTATTGTGACACATTAGAATGGCTCTCTCAATAAAGAGATATTTGATATGGAGATAAAAGAGGAATAAAAGTTATCCAGATTTAGTGTGTGAATAGAATGAATAAAAGTTTAAATACAAAAATGAATGGAGATAAGAAATGAGTTATAGAACAGTAGATGAATTTGCAAACTTCAGCTTTAAAGATGCACATATATCATCAATGGAGAGAAAAAATGGTCATTTTGTAGCTGTACTTGATGCTGTAAAAATACTGTCATCAAATTCATGCAACAGAGATATAAGAGACATGGGAACAAATGAGCTTGAACTAAAGCTTCAGGATGGCGTGATCACGGAATTTATTCTCGAAGGATGTAAGATATACAATGCCGATGGTGTTCTTATGGAGCAGAAAGATGATGTAGCGGTAGAACCTGAAAAATATGATGAGGTTCTCAAAACAATTACAGACAGTTATATATATGATATAACAAAAGAAGATGATATATATACCATACTTATAGATGGTGAAGATGATTCTTATACAATAAAGGTCAAGGCTGTCCACGATACAGAACAGTGGGAGCGATTTATGTCACCATCTGTGTAGATGATGATATAAATCTTATGTAAATACCGCTTTCAGGTACGTTTGGATGTGTTTGAAGAATTTGGTGCAGGAAGCTGTGACAATACGATGGCTGTAAACATAAGGATGCATCCTGTAAGCTCACGACCATTCATTGACTGACCAAGTATGAGCCAGCCTGCGAGAGCTGATATAACTGATTCAAGACACAAGATAAGTGATGCAACTGTAGGATTGACACCCTTCTGACCGACTATCTGGAGTGTATATCCGACTCCGCATGAAAGTATTCCGGCATAAAGGAGTGTGACTTTGGCTGCCATTATATCACCCATTTGTGGCTGTTCCCATAATAACATGCCGATACCGGATACAAGACCTGATACGATAAACTGTATACATGACATTTTCACACCGTCTACAAAATTTACAAAGTAGTCTATCACTATTATATGAAATGTAAAAACTATAGCGCATATAAGGACAAAAAAATCTCCCTTCTGAAGAGTGAGTCCATTGGTCATGCACAAAAGATAAAGTCCTATAACAGAAAGAATTACGCTCACCCATGTAATGGGTGGGCATTTTTTCTTCATGAAAAGCCCGGCAATTGGGACAAATACAACATAAAGAGCTGTGATAAAACCGGTCTTACCAACCGTTGTATATTGTATGCCTATCTGCTGGAGATTGCTTGCAATACATAAAAGTATTCCGCACGCGATACCTCCGGCATAAAGTTTTGGGTTGTGCCATGATTTATCAATGGAAGCCGGTGGATTATTTGCGGATGTTGTGGCGGTGTCCGTATCAGGATCATTTGTACTGGTGAATTTATCCAAAAGGAATATACAGGGAATAAGCACAAGTCCTCCCATTAAGCATCTTATGCAGTTGAATGTAAATGCTCCAATATAGTCTGCGCTGACGCTTTGTGCAACAAATGCAACACCCCATATAGATGCGGTGATAAAAAGCAGTATAGAATTTTTTATTGATGTCTGTTTCATTGGTATCATTATCCTTTCAAAGTGAATTGAACTGTCTGCAGGATTGCGAACATCATATATTATACATGAAGATAAAATTTTGTGTAGTGAATTTGATTTTTTCATTGTCAGGATATATAATGCATTCAGCAAACAGAGAGGATGAAATGTGATATGGCAAGTAAAATTCAAACGTCAGAGAGTTTAATATTAAGCGGTTTGTTGGCACTGTCTGGAGGCTTTCAGGATGCTTATACATACAATGTAAGAGATGAGGTCTTTTCAAATGCCCAGACTGGAAACGTAGTGCTTATGAGCCAGCATCTTATGTCCGGTGACTGGTCGATAGCACTAAGATATCTTCTTCCCGTAATTGCATTTGCTATGGGTGTACTTGTGTCAGAGAGGATCGGACATAAATACAAAAATTCAAAAAAAATACACTGGCGTCAGATAATAGTTATGATTGAACTTGTATTATTATTTGTAGTCGGTTTTATACCAGCGAAGAACAACATGATTGCAACCATGCTTGTATCGTTTACATGTTCTATGCAGGTACAGACCTTTAGAAAGGTAAATGGCTATGGCTATGCGAGTACGATGTGTATAGGAAATCTCCGTAGCGGTACAGAAAGCCTGTCAATATATCTTAGGGATAGAGAATTTGGTGCTTTGAAAAAGGCATTTCATTACTATGGAATAATATTTATATTTGCACTGGGAGCAGGTCTTGGCGGAATAATATCGCTTGGAATAGGATTTAAGGCAATCTGGTTTTCAAGTCTTCTGCTTTTGCTTGCATTTATCATGATGAATGATGAATATAAGATTAAAAAATAAAGAAAAGGGTAATTTTACGCATAAAACATATCTCTTTCCACATACTACACATAAAGAATAAATATGGAAAAAGGGAGTAAAATACTCTTCCTTAAGGAGAGTGTGATTTTACTTCGTAAAAGGGAGGATTGTATGAAAGCTACAGGAATTGTGCGTAGAATAGATGATCTTGGTCGTGTTGTTATACCAAAGGAGATAAGAAGGACACTCCGTATAAGAGAAGGTGATCCGCTTGAGATTTATACTGACAGGGAAGGTGAAGTTATACTTAAGAAGTATTCTATGATAGGCAATCTCAATGCATTTGCAATGGAATATGCTGATTCCCTGGCACAGACAACAGGATACATTGTGGCAATATCGGATAGAGATACTATTATAGCAGCTTCACAGGGGGCAAAAAAAGAGTTGCTTCATAAGTCTATAAGTAAAGGTCTTGAAGATGCGATCAATGAGCGTAAGATAATTCTGGCATCAGGAAAAGATTATGAGTATTGTCAGGTCGCTGGGGAAAGTGAAAATTTTGCGTATCAGATGATCGCACCTGTAATATGTGAAGGTGATGCTGTTGGAGCAGTGATTATTATGACAAAAGATGATAAGATAATATTTGGTGATACAGAGAAGAAACTGGCTGTGGCAGCGGCCGGATTTCTTGGAAGGCAGATGGAACAGTAGATAGTAAACACTAAGGTTAATATGCTTAGAAATGAGGATTGTTATGGAAGAATTGATACAGAAGCTGAAGGATGCAGGATGCAGTATGGAGGAAACGATAAAGCGTTTTCTTGATAAAAAAGACTTTATGATAAGGTGTATGGGAAAGGCTTTGGAGGACGAAGATTTTGATAATCTTGGAAAAGCACTTGAATCAAAGAATACAGAAGAGGCATTTAGATATTCTCATGGATTAAAAGGTGTTCTTTTAAATGTTGGTTTAGATCCGATATATGATGACGTCGCAGTGATAGTAGAGAAGCTGCGGGCAGGCAGATGGGATGAAAGCGTTGTAGAGGATTACAAAAAACTTTTAGAGGACAGAAAGAATTTTGCCCAACTGTTAAAACAGTTGCGCTGATTTGCCTAAACTCCTTGACAAATGCCTATAATGAGGGTATAAATAGACGTGTAGTATTTTTACGGAAATATAATTATTGAGGAGGATTTATCCATGAATAAGACAGAATTAGTAGCAGCTATGGCTGAAAAGTCAGAACTTTCAAAGAAAGATTCTGAAAAGGCTTTAAAAGCGTTTATCGATGTTGTTTCAGAAGAGTTACAGAAGGGTGAAAAAATTCAGTTAGTTGGATTTGGTACTTTTGAAGTAGCAGAGAGAGCTGCAAGAGAAGGCAGAAACCCACTTACAGGTGAGACTATGCAGATCAAGGCTTCTAAGGCTCCTAAGTTCAAAGCTGGTAAGGCTTTAAAAGATGCAGTTAATAAATAATATATCAGAAAATTGATATTTTTAATAACCGGACAAGTTTTCGGATTATTAAATATGATTAACACATGGATGCTGTCCTGTATTGTACAGGAGGCATCCTTTTTTGTGGAATAGGAAATTGCGTAAACAATAGCGGTGTGCAGAGGCAATGCGCTGGCATTGCCTTTTTTAATTTATAGGATTAAGGTGTCAAAAGCCCCTTTGGGGATTTGTAAACATTGTTCCTTTATCGAAATATCTTGCACTCCAGACGGCATATAGTGTATATTTATTATAGTGGATTTTGTCAGTATTTTTAAGAGAAAGGAAAGGTGATCAGTATGAAAAAACGTATTATAGCAATGTCATTGGTCTTGGTTATGGTATTGACCATGCTGCCGGCAGTGCCGTCTGCCAGAACATCTGCGGCAGACAAAACATTATTCGACATGTATATTCCAATCAACCAGGCATATTCTGCCAGTGTTTCTCCATTTAGTGTGGAGACCGGAAAGTCGTATTCATTTAATATTGGCAGCAGGTTCAAGGATGAGGTAGCAGATACGGTTGCATTTACAGAGCTTAAGCGTAAGGATATGCAGGGACAGTTTCTGAAAATCAGCTATAGGGGAACTTTTGGTTCTCTGAATAAGGCAGAAATGATGGAGACTTTCGATATAAAGGAGAACGATTATCTGCTGGCTATGGGAGATCCGGCCGGAAAAACTTATGCTAATTATAAGAAATGGATCACAAAGGATACTATAATTGTATCTATAGCTCTTTACGACTCAAAAAAGAATTTTGTAAGAAATATCAGTACAGCTACAGCTATTATGGCAGCAGGAGCTGACGGAGAATTTCTTACATGTTCACTGATACAGGGAATTACCTGTTCTATCTTCTTTTCAACTCAGAATAATCTTTTAAAGGCAACGGCTGACGTATCAAATTCCTTTTATGCTCATTTTACTCCTGAATATAGATGGCTGGAGGATAAAAGTGTTGCGGAAGGACTTCTTAATGCCAAAGGCAGCAAAAGTGAGGAGCAGACTTATAAGTTCATTCAGCACAAGGCACTTACAGGAACACCTCAGTATATGACCAACAATATCTTAAGTGTCAATGAGTTCATTGCACCTGACAACACATATTATCAGGTTGGATGCAAAAAAGATGAGATTGATCCGTCTGTAATGAATAAAATAGCAAATGTTACAGATTATTCAGAAAATGTTGTTACGGTATCTGACGGTGTTACAAGACGAACAGTTCTGACTAAAGATGGTACTCTTTACGGGGTTTCTTCAAACTATGAGAAGAAAAAGCTTGCAAGCGGTGTTAAGCAGGCTGGTATGTATCACTATCTGACAAACAATGGTGAAGTTAAGGAAATTAAAAGTGGAAAAACTATTGCCACAGACTGCAAGGCATTTGCTGAACACCGTTATGGAAGAGTGATAGGTGTACTTAAGAATGATGACAGCTTTTCTATGGGATATACTTATCTTGGTGAACAGCGATATTATGAAAAAGGGCTGACATATGGCGGGAAGAGCAATATAAAGACAATCGTTCCAGGTGGTGTCTGCACAAAGGACAATAAATTCTACCGCTGGGTAGAAGATGTTAAGATTGGCGATTATACTCTGGATCCGGCAACAGGTTCATTTTCATAGTCCTACACATTGAATCTTAAACTTGAATATATAACGAATAATGCTGTACGTGTATTCCCTAATGAATACTATACCGGAGCAGGTGACAGCTTCAACTCACAGACAGGTACTACAGAGGTTGCAAAGACAGGTTTTGTTGAAAATTCCAGAGGTGAAGTATGGGCATTTGGTATGCAGGCTTCATTTAAGGTTAGTAGTATAGCTAATAATGGTAAGAAAACACTTATCAGACATATTTTCCCGGTATATCAGAGCACAAGACCAAAAGGTTTTGACAATGGTAATTTTGTTGGCTTCCTGCCCGAAGAAAATAACAATCCATTTATGCTTGTAGGCAATCATTGTACGAACAACAGACCTACTGTCAACAGATGTGGAGTGGATTATATTACAGATGTTCCGGGCGGTTACAGAGCCTTAGACGGATATTCATATGCTTTTGACAATGATCCTAATTATAATTCAACTTTGAGAGCTTTTCAGAAAGTACCAACTACATTTCATTATCTTAATGATAGCAGCGAGATGTTCAGCGCAATAAATACTAAAACGGGAACCGGCAAGATAGCGAACCTGCATCTGCTTCCAAATGTTGCAAGAAGTTCTTATGAGATGGACAATAAGAACTGCAGTACAGTTCTTCTGGAGCGTACAGATGGCTCTATGTGGATGTCGGAAATTTATGCCGGAGCATCATCATCTAAGATAGTTGCTAAGCTTGGCGGCTGGGAGTGTTCCAATGCAATACAGATTACAAAAGCTACAAAGAAGAAAAACCAGACTGTGGATTATATAGACCTTGTAAGCAGGAAAGAGCTTGAAAAAAGCTTCCCTTCAATCAAAAATGCTGCAACGATTAAAGCAGATGCTCCTAAATATATGGAGTCCAAATATTATTCACAGGTTACACCGGGTAAAGCAGAGCAGATTAAACGTGATGGTAAACCATTCCTGTTGATTGTTACCAAAACGAATTGCAGTTATTCTAAGAAGATGAAGGCGACAATAAAAGCTGCTATAGAAAAGCAAAAGGTTCCTGTCTATGGCTGTGTTGACAACTACTCATCATTGAAGTTTGTCTGGGATTATACTAAAGCATCATCTCTTACAACACCTTATTTTGTTTTGGTAAAGAATGACAAAGATGTAACTGTAACAAGTGGTGTAAGAACCAAAGCTGCCGTAAATAAGATACTTAAAGCCGCAAAGAAAGCCGGTGTCGGCAATGATAAGATAGCTGCGACAGATACTTATTCTAAGGCAAAATACCCATCTAAAAAGATTTCTGTTGACAGTTACGAATGGGGAGTTCTTAGGTATGTAAACAGGGAGCGTTATAAGAACGGTCTTACTTTATTAACTATGCCGGATGCATTGCAGACAGCATGTAACACACGTGAAAATGAGATAGTAGTATCGTATGAGCATACCTGTCCAAATGGAGAGAGTCCATACACTACAATTCCTAATTCATTTAAGTATCAGTATACAGCAGAAAATATATTACAGGGTCAGCTTACAGCACATGAGGCTGTAAGTGGATTGATGAAATCAAAGACGGACCGGGCTAATATTCTCAATAAAAAATTTGGTTATATTGGTGTCGGCTATATGAACACTTCTCCACCTTACTGGGTACAGATGTTTACAGACAGTGCAGGCTATAAATCTGTGACAACAAGTACAGGAAGTCTGAAGTTTAAGAGTGTGAAAGCCATGCAGAATGAGTATCTTATATGTACAGACAAAAATGGAGTGAAGTCTTACATGCCGATTGATACAAGTTCTATGAAAAAGAATGGCAGTAAATATATAATTAAATTAAGTGGAAAGAATGTCACTCTGACTGTGGCAAAATAGTAAAATAAATGTTACTGTTCTCATTTATGACAGTTATCATAGGTGTGAATAGTAACAGATCCGGAGGTTTAACATGAGATTAGATAAATATCTTAAGGTATCAAGGCTTATAAAAAGAAGACCTGTTGCCAATGAAGCATGTGATGCAGGTAGAATTAAGGTAAACGATAAAGTTGCCAAAGCGTCACTTAATGTTAAGGTTGGTGATATTATCGAAATCGGATTTGGAGATAAGCAGGTAAAAGTAGAAGTCTTAAGTCTTGAAGAGACATATAAGAAAGACGAGGCGAAAGAACTTTATAAGATGCTATAATAAGGAATAGTAAGGTTATAAAAATAATACTTGTTTATTTCTATTGCATAATTAAAAAAACTCCCTCATATAATTTGATAGTAATTATATGAAGGGAGTTTTTTTATGGAAGATAGAAAGACAGAAGAAGTGAGAAGGACAGGTATACATAAAATTTATCTTAATGCCAGAAAGACAGCGGTTTTATCAGGAGTGAGGGATGTTTTATCATTTGATGCCAAAGAGGTTTATCTTGAAACAGAGCAGGGAATCCTTCTTATCAAGGGGGATGAGCTTCATGTAAACAGGCTGTCGCTTGAAAAAGGTGAAGTTGATGTAGACGGTCGTATAGACAGTCTGGCATATTCTGATAAGGAAGAGACTTCAAAGAAAGCATCATCATTTCTGGGAAGGATGTTCCAATGAATCAGATTATACATGGACAGGTTATATTTCTTCTCGCATCGTTGTGCAGTGGTATGCTTGTAATGGCAGGGTATGAGATTGTGAGGTTTATAAGATGTATTTTTAAGCATAATGTGATCGCAAAATGGATCGAGGATATAGTTTATTGGTTTATTGCATCAATACCGGTGTTTTATATGTTCTTTTATTTCAATGACGGGGCAGTAAGGTGGTATGGAATAGCTATGATCATATGTGGTGCATATATATACGATGTCGGAATAAGTCGTCCTGTGCATGGAATTTTGAAAAAAATTATTGATAAAATCGTAAAAAAGGTGTAAAATCAGTATACCTTATAAAAGGCAGAACAGCCTTAAAGAACGGATACTTGGAGGAAATGGTATGGCAAAACGCAGATATAAATCTGCTCCGAAGAAAAGAATAAGCAAGTTTACTGTTTTTGGAGTCGTAGTATTATGCATTGTTTTATGTGGTACACTTACATATAAAAAGACGGTGCTTAATGCACAGAGTAAGGAATATTCAAGACAGATAGCTGAGCTTAAGAAAGAGAAAGCGGAGGCAGATGCTCGAAAAGAAGAGCTTAAGGATTTTGAAAAATATACTAATTCAGATGAATATATCGAAGAAGTAGCAAGAGATAAGCTTGGTCTTGTATACAAAGATGAGATTATATTTGAACCTGATAGTAAATAATGCAATATGTGCACCGGCTTATTTAAGCCGGTGTTTTTGTGTGAATGTAAAAAGCATTTAAGAATAACAGTTCAGCCATAAAAAAATTTTTGAACTTTAGTTTTGACAAAATCTGCGCTTGTAACTAATTAGAATCTGTATACAAAATCTAGAAAAAAGAGTCTAAAGGCGGAATGGAGGATATGTATGAGTCGTATACAGAAAAGAATGATAGTTCAGATTTTGATTGGATTTTTATTGGGGAGAATTGACCTATGGGGACTTAATCCTGTAGGTATAGCATATTTTGCGGCGGGTTTTGCACAGGGAGGCTCTGTCTTACCTGTTGGCATAGCTATTGTACTTGGAATGATAACAAAGCTGCCTATAGAGACGGCTGTATGTGGTGCAATGGTTATGATAGTTTTGGTATTATCTGCGGACATACTTGATAAACGTAATATTTGCATTAAGATGGGACATGCTGCCCTGATTACGTCATTTGCATCGTGTATGTTATATATTTTTCAAATGTATGTTATGCCATACAGCAGATATGAGATATGGTATGCCGTATTTAGTGGTTTTCTTGTATTGACATGTACAAGAATATTTGATGATGGAATACATTATATCTTATATGGAAGAGGAAACGAGGTGCTAACAGGCGAAGAGATGATAAGTCTTGTCATAATCGGGGCACTTAGTATATGGGGACTTCCGGAGGTCGTTTTTGCAGATATATCATTGCTTGATATCGCAGCATATTTTATGATACTTTTGATGGGATACTGCTATGGTATCGGAACCGGTGCGGTGACAGGAGCGGCGGTTGGAATTATAATGTCACTGTGTGGCATGTCATCCGAGACAATAGGTGTCATGTCGCTCCTTGGAATATGTGTAGGAATGCTTCGCAAGCAGGGAAAATTGTGGATGCTTTCGGCGTTTACCATAACAGTTGTTGCACTTAATTACATAATTACAGGTGAGATTATTGATATGGGAACTCTTAAAGCAATTGGAATTGACTGTGTGATAATGCTTTGTATACCCAGTCGGTTTCTTAGGCAGTTTGAAAAGGAAGCCGGGGAGAGGGAAAGTAAAAATGGACAAGACATAATGATGCACAGACTGAGAGAATATTCTGATGTATTTCATAAATTATCAAGGACATTGACAGCACAGACTGATAAACAGTACAATATGAGTCGTCATGATATGCGTGAGCTGATGCAGGATATGACATCTAAAGTCTGCGAAAGATGCGAAAAGAGAGAGAGCTGCATGGGACAGCTATCTCTTTATAAACCCGAAATATTTGGAACATTGGCTTTAGCAGAGGAAAGCGGGGGGATTACGGCAGCGCAGATGCCGATTGAGTTTTCAAGAGAGTGCATCCACCCCGAAAGATTTATATCGGAAGCCAATCAGAATCTTTATATTGCAAAGACTGTGATGGGATTTCGTAACAGAATGGCAGAAAGCCGCAGAGCGGTTGCAGGTCAGATGAAGGAAGTAGGAGATATGGTTCAAAAGCTCGCTGACAATATGCCGGATATGCAGAAATTCAGCGACGGAGTAGAAGAACAGATTGTATCGGTGCTCAGGTCAAAGAGAGTGATAGTACAAAATATTTATGCATATGAAAAACAGGATGGGCGGCTTGAGATAAGCATGGAGGCAATGACTTCAAGAGGGCGTCTTGTAACATCAGGCGAAGTCGCAAGGGCACTTTCGTCAGTGCTTGACAAGACCATTTATCCTGCCGAGGAATCAAGAAAGGTTCTGGGAAGCAGCATGATGCAGTTTACATTTGAAGAAGATACGCTTCTTCACGCCATAACAGGGGTGGCACGTATGACAAAGGATGGTGAATCTGTATCAGGAGATAATTTTTCATGTATATCACTTCCAGGTGGAGAACTTCTTCTGGCGTTGTCTGATGGTATGGGAAGTGGCAGCGATGCATTTGAAGAAAGCCAGACAGTTATAGAACTTCTTGAACAGATGGCAGAGGCAGGATTTTCACATGATTCCGCCATAAGACTTATTAATTCTATGTATATGAACAAAGATGGTCGTGAAAGCTTTGCAACATTAGATGTGGTTGTACTAAATCTTTTTAAGAAAAACTGTTTTTATTTAAAGAATGGTGCTGCAGCTACATTTCTGCGTCATGATTCCAATATAATAAGAATTGAAGGACAGACTCTTCCAGTGGGGGTTGTGCAGGATATAGAATCATATGTTGGCAGGATAAATATAACACAGGGTGATTATATTATAATGATGACAGACGGAGTGTCTGACTGCTTTGACAACGATGAGGATGTTCTTGAAAACTATCTGCGTGAAAGCAGTATAATAAATCCACAGGAACTTGCTGAAAAAATACTTGATGAAGCCGTAAAAATAAGGGGCGGTGTCAGTGATGATATGAGTGTTATAGTTACAGGTGTCTGGGAACGTGGCAGCAAAATACATTAGTGATATTTATACAATGATAGATAGTGTGAATAATCCATATATAGAAGCTTTTTCACAATGCGCAAAAAGCGTATGTAGAAATGAGGATTACAATGAAAAGAGAACTTTACAGACGTATCAGAAAATATTGTCTGGACAATAAACTTATAAAAAATAACATAGGAATAGTAACTGGAGTATCTGGTGGAGCTGACTCAGTTTTTTTGCTGCTTTTTCTTATCGAACTAAGAAAAGAATTTGATATAAATATATGTGCAGTGCATGTAAACCATGGGATTCGTGGAGAAGAGGCTCTACGTGATGAAAATTATGTGCTGGAACTGACAGAACGGTATTGCGTGCCATGCAGAGTGTTTCATAAGGATATTCCTGCCATGTCAGAAGAGTTTGGCATGACGGAGGAGGAAGCCGGCAGAATATATAGATATCAGTGCTTTGAAGAGGTAAGAAGTGAACTTGGTTATGATGTGGTTGCAGTAGCACATCATCAGGATGACCAGGCGGAAACTATCCTTTTTCAGATGCTAAGGGGCAGCAGCCTTCGAGGGCTTGGGGGAATGAAGCCGGGGAATGGCAGGATAATACGTCCGCTTCTTGATATAAGAAGAGTAGATATAGAAAATGAACTGTCAGATGAAAATGTAGCATACTGCAACGACTCAACCAATGAACAGGATGAGTATGCAAGAAACCAGATCCGTCATAACATTATACCTTTTATTGAAAAAAATATTCAGTCCGCAACAGTAACACATCTTGCCAAAACCGCATCACAGTTAAGAGATGTATCTTTATATATTGATAGGATTGCAGAACAGACCTATAAGAATAAAGTGAGAAAATGTGGTGGAAAAATATCTATAAATATAAGTGAGATATGTGATGAAGACATAGTTATCATTCGTGAGCTTGTTTTAATGATGATGGAAAATGTGGCTGGCAGAAGAAAAGATATAACATCAAAACATATAGAAATCCTTATACAACTGATGAATGGCGATACAGGCAGGCGAATAAATCTTCCATACAATATGATTGCCGGAAGAGATTATGATGAATTATGGATAAAACTAAAAGATGATACATATAATAATCATGATACTGCCATAAAAGAGGAAGTAATAGCTGTCGATGCTGATGGATATACCAGATGCCAAAGGACAGATGGTTCATTGCAGATAATAAGATTTTCTCTGAAAAATAGGGATGAACTGCCGGAAACAGTCGTAAAAAATAACTGTACGAAATGGTTTGATTATGCTAAAATAAATTCTGCGTTGAAATTAAGGCATCCGAAATCAGGGGATTTTATATGGCTTAAGCCTGATGGAACAAAAAAGAAACTGAGTCGTGTGCTTATTGACTGCAAAGTGCCTGTTGATTTAAGAAAAAATATATGGGTATTGGCAGATGAGGACCATATTTTGTGGATACCTGAAATTGGGAGATGCAGTGCATATTATTATGTAGATGACAATACAGAAAAAGTATTGTGTGCAGATTTAAATTGATTTAAGCTCATATTGCAACAAACAAATATTGTTCAGTAAGAGTATACATAAGATAGAATATACATAAAAGAGAAAGGTGGATATTATGAAAGAAGTAATTCATGTAATGTTGTCAGAAGAAGAAGTTGAAGCCAAAATTGTTGAAATGGCTGCACAGATTGACAAAGATTATCAGGGAAAGACAGTACATCTTATATGTGTACTTAAAGGAAGTGCATTTTTTTGCTGTGAACTTGCAAAGAGAATTACAGTGCCGGTGACAATTGATTTTATGTCTGCATCAAGCTATGGCGATGACACGAAGTCTTCCGGTAAGCTTGTTATCAAGAAGGATCTCGATGAATCCATAGAAGGTCTTGATTGTATAATAATAGAAGACATAATTGATTCAGGCAATACGCTAAGTCTTACACAGAAGATGTTAGCAGACCGTAATCCGGCAAGTCTTAAACTTTGCACACTGCTTGATAAGCCGGCAAGACGTGAAACAGAGGTGGATGTAGACTATACCGGCTTTACTATTCCTGACGAATTTGTTGTAGGTTATGGTCTTGATTATGCACAGAAGCACCGTAATCTTCCATATATAGGAATATTAGAGTTTGCAGAAGAAAAATAAATGTCGCATAAAGGAGAGTTTAGATGAATAAAAAAATGAGGGCTGGAGGAATTGGATTTTATATAATTATTCTTGCTATTATATTTATAGCAGTATATGCATCAAGTACAATAAATCAAAATTCCGATAGTTCATACAATGTTGCATCATTCAAAGATGACGTTCAGGCAGGAAATATCACTTCTGTTGATATATATCAGAATGAAGAGACACCGACAGGTGAGGTTGATGCAGTTTTAAAAAGTGGTAAAAAGATAAAATTCTATGTATCAGATGTTAAAGAGGCTGAAGAGATAGTTAAAGCAGATGATAAGTTATCCAAGAATTACACAATGAGTGATATTCAGAAAACATCATGGGTTATAACAACTCTTTTACCTTATGGTTTTGGACTGATAATAATATTTTTCTTATTCTCATTTTTATCTGCACAGTCAGCAGGAGCAGGAAGCAGCAATGCTAAAATGATGAACTTTGGCAAAAGCAGAGCTCAGCGTATAGATCCGGATGCTCCAAATTCTAAGAAATTTAAAGATGTTGCCGGACTTAAGGAAGAGAAAGAAGAACTTGAAGAAATAGTTGATTTCCTTGCTGATCCTACTAAATATACAGGTGTGGGAGCAAGAATACCAAAGGGTATAATTCTTGTTGGACCTCCGGGTACAGGTAAAACACTTCTTGCAAAAGCTGTTGCAGGAGAGGCAGGAGTTCCATTCTTCAGTTTATCCGGTTCAGATTTTGTAGAGATGTTTGTCGGTGTAGGTGCTTCGCGTGTAAGGGATATGTTTGCAGAAGCAAAGAAAAATGCACCATGTATAGTATTTATCGATGAAATAGATGCTGTGGCACGTAAGCGTGGTTCCGGTCTTGGCGGTGGTCATGATGAGCGTGAGCAGACACTTAATCAGATGCTTGTAGAGATGGATGGTTTTGGTGTAAATGAAGGAATAATCGTTATGGCTGCAACCAACCGTGTAGATATACTTGATCCTGCAATTCTTCGTCCGGGACGTTTTGACAGAAGAGTTACAGTTGGACGCCCGGATGTGCGTGGACGTGAGGAGATACTTAATGTTCATGCAAAAGGTAAGCCGCTTAGTGATGATGTAGATCTTAAAAGAGTGGCACAGACAACAGTTGGATTTACCGGTGCAGATCTTGAAAACCTTCTCAATGAATCTGCTATTGCATGTGCAAAAGAGGGTCGTAAATTTATCGAACAGGAAGATATAAGCAAATCATTTATAAAGCTTGGCATAGGAAAAGAAAAGAGAAGTAAGATAATATCTGAAAAAGACAAGAAGATTACTGCATATCATGAATCAGGTCATGCAATTCTCTTCCATGTGCTTCCTGATGTTGGACCTGTTCATATGGTATCTGTTATACCTACAGGTTCAGGGGCAGCAGGATACACTATGCCTGTACCGGAAAAAGATGAGATGTTTATGACAAAGGGCAAAATGATACAGGATATCATTGCAAGCCTGGGAGGACGTATAGCAGAATCACTTATCTTTGACGATATAACTACAGGTGCTTCACAGGATATCAAACAGGCAACAGCAACAGCCAAAGACATGGTAACAAAATACGGTTTCTCTGAAAATCTGGGCATGATAAATTATGCAGATGAAGATGAGGTATTTATAGGTCGTGACTTTGGTCATACAAGCAGGGGCTATAGTGAAGATGTAGCTAAGACAATTGATCATGAAGTAAAGATGATAATTGACGATTGTTATGCTAAGGCAAAGAGTATACTTGAAGAACATATGGACGTACTTCATGCATGTGCTAAGCTTCTTATGGAAAAAGAAAGAATAGACCGCGCTGAATTTGAAGCACTCTTTGACAAAAAAGAAGATGCAGCAGACGTATCAGATACGGATGAAGTTGAGATAAGCGAAGGCGTAGATGTAACGGATTAAGATGAGGTGTTTGCAGTATTGCGGAAATTGCTTAACAATTGAGCAATCTGTGGCATATTAATTAAGGTGCAGAAAGAAATTTTTGCACCTTAATTATATGTTACAAAAAAGGGGAGACGAGATTGTGCAAAATGTATAAGCACAAAGTATGATACAAAATAATGTGATGGATTTGAACAAAAAAAATACCAAATAAAAGTGAAAAAATAAAGTTGCACAAAAATTGTTTTATAAATTGTGCAACTTTGTGCACACTTAAAATATAACCATTGCTATACTAACACTCGTAAACCCCAATACATTATATAGTTTTTGCTACACCCCATAAGTAACAAAAATACCTTCTCCAAAAGGAAGTCATATTTCGGATATGACTTCTTTTTTTGCGTTATGGGATTAAGGTGTCAAAATCCAATGTGGGATATATATATAATAATCTATGATAAAGGCAGTTTTCCTTGAATCCTTAACTTTTCTTCAAGACCGTAACTAAATAAGAAAAAATATAGAAAAGTG
>CAZFFA010000019.1:0-20726 GCA_964517955.1 uncultured Jutongia sp.
TATTTGTTATGCCCTTTATTTCTTGGGTGACCTCTACTTATTTGTTTCAAACTTTAAAACTCCAACAAATAAAAGCAATAAAGCGATTATTGTACCTATCTCCATCATATTTCCCTGTGCTTCTTGAATTGTTTTCATATTCTCATATTGAGATTCAACATATAAGTCATTACTATATGGACTATTATTTATCAGTGAGGTAATCTTTTTTTCTAAAACTTCATCATATTTCTGATTATAGTAAATATACACGTCTAATATTGTCGGCTTAGAAGTCAAACTTTTTAAATAATTTTGACTTACAATCAACGAAGCTCCAATATCTCTTCCGCTGTACTGTGTTTCATAGGACACAGCTTCAACAGTAATTTCATATTGCTTTCCATCAAAACTGAAAGGGACTTTTTGATTCAAATATTCTTTGGGTATTTCAGAGCCTTCATACTGTACAATACAACTTTTCCCATTGAGAAAATCTTGTTTATCAACAGGACTACTCAACGATTGATTTACATAATCAAATTGGTCTTCATCAATGCCTATTAACATGCCATAATAATTTGACGGATTTGTTTTATAATTGGTTATCACGTCTTTTGAAGATACATATGGTGTCCTTTCTATATAATTAGTTATCCACATATCAGAAAACCCCTTTGACACATATGGGAAACTAATTGGTACTCCCTCTACAAGATGAATGTCTTTCATACCGTCCATTTTTTCTATTTTTTCAACAAAAGAATCCTCTATGGCTGGCTTTAGAGAATTGATATTCTCTGTAGTTTGTGTCTGGTTTTGAACAACAAAATCAGCATTCCAATAATTAGGAAGTACTGTTCTTTCTCCCTGACTACTTATAATCGTTGTAAGACAATAAAATACAGATAAACTTATTGCCAGCGATAGCAACACAACAACTGTTTTCTTTTTGTCTTTTTTAAACTGTTCAAATGCCATTCTCCAAAAGAAAGCTCCCTTTTTCTTTTTATACCCTTTTCCATTAGAGACACACTCTATATATTTTGTAGCTTCTACGGGGGTAACTTTTGTTGCAATTTGAATAGGCTTTCTCATTCCAAGAAGAATAGAGAAAACTGTCACAGCGACACTCACAATTAAAATGAATGGATTGAATTGCAACGCCATATTTCCAGTGGAAATTCCCAATACGCTAAGAATATACGGAACCAGTTTTATGCATAAAAGAATACCTAACAGGTTTCCAATAAATATTCCTGCTATTGCAATAAATAGCATTTGTTTTGTTATGAAACGAACAAGCTGTTTCTTTGTCATACCCAGAGATTGAAGCAATCCATAATATCGTATCTTCCCCGAAATGGACAAATACAAAATATTATAAATTAAAAGATATGCACTTAGGCATATAACAAGAGCCAGACCGCATATGCCCAATAGCAGTTTAAAAGAATTTTCGATGTAGTCTGTTGGAGCAAAAATTTGTCTGTCTGAAAAATTCAATGATTTTTCTAAGGACTGTATTGTAGTTGGTAAAACGTAATTACGGTTCAATTTTATGCAAAGGATTCCATCATTTTTTAAATCATACCCTGTCTCATCATAAAAGTTTTTTGACACAAATCCGGCAGATTTGTCTCCGTATCCATCCCATATGCCACTAATCACAAATTTGTCTGTATGAACACCGGTATTATTCTCGTAAGTTAAAACAATACTATCTCCGACAGATAGATTTTCATTTCCACATGCTTTTAGAATATCTTTTGTAACCATCAATTCATTCTTATTTTGTGGATAGTGTCCATCTAATTTTGTTCTTGCAGGAGACATCAGATTATTCCAGAACGTTTCATCACACCATAACAAACCGATTTCAACTGTATTATCAAACTCTGAACTTTTAATAAATCCAGCATAGGATTCCATCCCTACATTTTGTATGTTTTTGTTGCTCTGTAAACTTTTAACCTGTTTTGATGTAAAACCATTCATAGTCGTAATATCATATTCAGCTCCATTTAATCGTGTATTTTGTAATCTGCTTGAATCCAGATAAGTCAAGCCGATTGTAAATACACAAAAAAGCATAAACGCAGATAAAACTATTGTGAAAAACAATATTCCATATTGCTTTTTATTGGATTTTACACTGTTTTTTGCCAGTTTGTTTATAATCATCTTATTATTATTCGCTAACATGGAAACCACTTCCTTTAGATATTTTCCCGTCCTCAATCTGAACAATTCTGTCTGCCATTTGTGCAATATCTGTATCATGCGTAATCACAATCAATGTTTGCTGATATTGTCTGCTTAACATTTTCAACAATCCGATCACATCATGGCTGGTAGCAGTATCGAGATTACCTGTTGGTTCATCTGCAAGAATAATTGCAGGTTTCGTTGCTAAAGCTCGAATAATCGCTACACGCTGTTGTTCGCCACCAGATAGCATTGAGGTGAGCATTTCCTGTTTATTTGAGATATTTAATATATTGAGCAGTTCTTGAATGAACTCTTTATCAATTTGTGCACCATCTAACTCAAGAGGGAAAATAATATTATCATATACATTTAAGTCTGGTATTAAATTATATTGTTGAAAAATAAATCCTACTTTTCTTCTTCTGAAAAGAGCAAGCTGTTCAGAATTTAACGTTTCAAGATTTACTCCATCAACGATAACAGTTCCACTGCTAGGCGTATCCAATCCACCAATCATGTGCAGAAGTGTACTTTTACCACTTCCAGATTTTCCAATGATAGAAACAAATTCTCGTTCAGCAACTTTAAAATCTACACCATCTAATGCTTTTACGGTCTGATTTCCTGTTTTATAGTATTTTTTTTAATCCTGTGTTTTGACAATCACATTTTTCATAGTCAAGTCCTCCTTATGATTACATGATAAAATAGAAAAATCACAAACCAGTCACAAAAAGAAAAAATCACAAAACTGTGATTTTTCCTAATCCCGATTTGGAAGATATATCATAAAGGTACTTCCTTTTCCAATTTTTGAATGAACTTCGACATATCCATTTTGTAGCATAATGATTTCCCTTGCTAAATATAGTCCAATACCAATTCCATCATTATCATGTACCTCTGGCTCACGATAGAAGCGAGTAAAAATAGTTGCTTGCCGTTCTGGAATAATACCTTTTCCAGTGTCCTCAATACTGATTTTCGTAAAAAGCTCCTGTTTGCACACAACGATATGGATATTTCCACCATCATTCGTATACTTCACGGCATTATCTAAAATATTGAAAATTGCTTCTGCTGTCCATTTTTTATCATGGTTTAATTCTAATCGTTCGTCATATTGCACATCAATTGTAATATTTTTCTTCTCTGCCTTTATTATCACATTACTAATTGCCATAGCAAGAGTGTTAGCAAGAGGAGTTTTTTGTTTTTGAATTTTTATTGTCCCTGTTTCAAGTCTGGACATTTTTACCATACTTTGCAATAGAAAATCTAATTTATCAACCTGACCGTTCATCTTTTTTAAATATTCTTGATTCCTGTCAAAATCCGTTTCATCTGTCATCATTTCTAAATAAAGTTTTATATTTGCAATGGGAGTTTTCGTCTGGTGAGAAATATCAGACACCAATTCTTTCAGTTTATTCTTTTCTTCTGAAATTTCTAAATTTTTGTGAGTATACAGATGTGATAAGCGAACCAGTCTATTATAGATTTTCCCCCATAAATCATCTTGTTTGTAGGAACTTGTTTTTAATTCCTCATTTTTCAACATCTTGTTTATAGCAATATCTAATTTTTCTGTATATTCATAAACATCATGCTTTAAATGAATATATTTCAAAAGTATAAAAGTGGCGATAAACACTAATGCAAAAAATATTATAAAAATCATTGTTTCCATATGTACCCCATTCCATATACATTTGAAATGTAAGAGTGTTCTTCAGTTTCAATCTTTTTACGTAATCTGTTGATATTTACAGCCAGCGTATGTTTGTCCGTTATTTGTACTCCCTCGTCCCATAAGGAATCTAATAGAATTGAATAGGTAAGTAGTTTTCCCTTATTCTCAATCAATTTTTTCAAAATACGATATTCTGTAGGAGATAGTAAACATTCATTTTCTTTTTGCCGAACTGTACCAAGCTCAAAATTCACTTTTAGAAATCCGTCATCATAAATATTTGCTCCTTGTGACTTTCTGGTTAAAATAACATACACTTTTTTCAATAAAATCTTCATAGAAAATGGTTTGGTTACATAATCGTCTGCGCCTAATTCATATCCATTTAAAATATCTTCTTCTAAGTCTCTTGCAGAAACAAATAAAACTGGGACTTGTTTTTTGGCTTTCAACCATTTACAAAATTGAAAGCCGTCCCCATCTGGTAAATTGACATCAAGTATCGTCAAATGAAAAGATTCATTTTCTGTGAATTTTTCAGCTTCTTTACAAGAATGGGCTGAAAAGATATGATACCCCTCTTTTTTTAATGCATAAGTGATTGTTTGATTTAATTCCACATCATCTTCCAAAACAAGAATAGTATACACAAATAAATCCCTCCGTAAGAAATATTTTAGCTTTTTTAATTATATCAAAGAACTTACTAGAAATACATATTTTTTAGAGGGAGCATTTTGTCATTGATAACTCCCTCTTTTGATTATACTTATATAATCTTCCAGTTATCGTCCTTATGTAACACAAACTCATACTGTGAGATTTGCGTCATTTTCGATTTATTATCCAAATATTTTACAGATATATTGACTTTGAGGTTATCGCCATCTTTGGTAAAGACAGGATTTACCAGTTCTGAAAATACATAATCGCCGGATACAGGAGCAAGCACACCGTCTTTGACGTAATAGGCAAGTTCTTTTTCAGTAGCTGTCGGATACAGCTTAAATCCGTGTAAGCAAAGTAAAACTTGTTTAATCGTTTGACAGAAGTTGTCCTTACAATGTCGCCAGCAAAAGGAAGTTTCATATCTGTGATTTGATAGTCTTTGCTGTCAGCTTCCACGCCGAGCAGGTCACGGAACAGCTCATAATCAATGGGTAAATCAAACCAGCGAGAGGTTTTATCCTCTGCTGATTTGGTCGTTTCAATCAATACGCTACATTCTTCCATAGTAATTCAGTCCTTTCTTCTAATTTTGAGTATGAAAAAAGCAGTCGATCATAAATGAAAGACTGCTTCAAATCATATCCTTTATTGCTTTGTATGGAGATTTAACTGATTGTCTATATCCCGTCCGGCATACATTACTCTAAGTATTGTTACAACCTTTTTATCGCTGTCTGGAATATAAAGTATCACATAATTGTCTACTGGTAATACACGAAGTCCACGGCTTTTCCACGGTTCTTTTTCATATTTTCGATAACGCTCCGGCATCGTATCCAGACTTAATATCTGTTCTTCCAGACGGTCAAGCTGTCCGCTTGCATTTTCCGGCGATTGTAATTCAAAAGCAATATATTCAAAAATCCCTCTCAAATCACTGTCAGCCTGTTCGGATACTTCTACTTCATATATCATAAGCCATAATCCTTGCGAATGTCAGCAAAGGCTTTCTTCGCATTTTTTGTCCGTCCAGCTTGCATATCCGCATATCCTTTCTCCAATTCTTCATTGAACTCTGCTTCTGATAATGTGCTGATGTCAACAGGTCTGGCAGATGGTATTTTTACTTCAAACGGAAGTCCTCTCTGTAAGATAATCTGTTTATAAAACATATTGATAGCACTGGAAGCAGGGATACCAAGTGTAGACAGGATACTTTCTGCTTTTTCTTTGACATCTGGTTCAATCCTTGCATATAAATTTGCTGATTTTGTAGCCATATAAAACATCTCCTTTCGTTAGTAGTGTTTCCATCTATCTTTATTATATGCAAATGTCCGCACAATAGCAATACTAATTTTACGTTCCAATAATCTTATTGAATAACTGTAACAATACGTCTTTTACGCCGGACACATTGAATACAATACCAACGGCTACTAAGGCAACTACCAAGAATCCGATGAGTTTGGAAAGCTCACGCTTGAATCCCAAGTAGATACCGATAACAACAATCGCCATCAACACAAGGCTCTGTGCGTTACTTACATTCGTATACGTTAATTTCATTTTATTAGCACTCTCCATTTCTCATCATTTTTTGACCACAAATTTACGACATTTACGACAAATCTGACACTGCTTTACAATACCATACAAAATGACCGATGCCCCGGAAAGCCTGCAAAACAGGCACTTCCGGGGTACACAAGACAGGACAAAAATCGACTTCCATTATCAAGAGGTGAGTGCTAATTATTTGATATTTTTATAGTGGAATAGCCTTTCATTTCTGAAATGAAATAAACAAAAGCTGCGTAGCAGCGACTGACAGCGTATCTGGCAGGTTTATGAATGTAAGAAATGATGGGCTGAACTGTTACTATTTTTTTGCAAACCTTGATTTTACGGGGTTAGCAACACTTTTTCTTCCTTATAATCATCACTTTTTCTTGATTTGACACCATTTTTTATTTTTGGTGTCAGCTAATTGCTACGCTTTCCAGCCTTGTGATTTCACTCTCAATTCTGGACATCTCACTTACATGGTTATATACGTCCATTGTTACATCTATGTGGGAGTATCCCATAATATATTGAAGAACTTTTACGTCTACTCTCTTTTCTGCCATTCTGGTACAAGCCGTATGTCGCATAATGTGAGCAGATACCTTTGGTAACAATTCAGCATTTCTATGTTCAGTCTTTGCAATTTGAACTTCTTTTTTGTTATATGCGTCTACAATATTATATAAGATATTGTTTATCACACTAGGCATTAGCAGTCTGCCAGATTGGTTAAATCTTTTTCATGCCCTTTTGGAATTGCTTCTATAAAATATCTCCTGATGTGTGCATAGCAGTAACACCTGTTAAAATCTTTCAACTTATTATATCCGGCATAGGTGCAAAGTAATTCTGGGCACAGAATATAGTCCAGTGTGCCATTAATAGATTTGTGCATATCAGTTTTCCCTGTGATGATATAGATTGAAGTGGCACCTGAAATATCACCAATCATAAGCACTCCTTAAAAGATTTTAAAATTTTTTTAAGAAAATCTTGAGCAATATCCTGTGGAATATCCAGAGTGATATCTCCTATATGTGCAGACAGAACTGAAGGTCTATCAGCATCAGCATCGTTAAATGATGGAAAATCATTCATATATAAATCAGTACATACATCGTCAATGACAGGTAACTTAACAACTTCCTGTCTTTTAACATTTTTTAATATTTCATTTTTTTAGTCCAATCATAAATTTGCTACCCCATTACATTAAAGTGTAGCCTGCTTTCTTTCACAAATTAGATATAGAAATTTATCATAATCTAATTAACGCATAAATTATTTATTTCTTCCATATTTATAAAAACTTCTATAAATTAAAGGCATCAATACAAACGCAACAGTTATATAAATTACCATAACAAGTGGAATTTGTCGAAATACACAATTCCCAATCTGATAAATAAGTGGGGCCTTTACACTTGCCTGTACATTTGTCAAAATTGTTGGTATCAAATTAAAAATCTCTGTATATCCAGAAAGTGCCCGTCCTATAAACGGCAATAAGCAGTATAAAAAGAACGGAATGCAAACAGCGACACTAATTGTATGCATTTTAGCTGCTACTAACATGGACACTGAAGCCGCCAGCATACTGGCTATAAATCCACATACAACTGTCAACAAATAATATTGTCCATATGACATAACGTAAATACTATATGCCTGATAGATTTGGTAAGGTGTATTCATACCACTGGTTCCCATAATTCCAAAACAAATCACACTAAGTAATATAATTCCCATACAATAAATCATAACTGTCGTAACTACTCCTGCCAGTATTTTTGTTTTAACAGCTTTTGTACGTCCATACTTTGTAGAGAAAAATACTGCATCTGCTTTTGTCTGAAAATCATCTGCAAATATTCCAGCACAAATAAAACCAACTATGATTGCCAGAATAATAGAATACGTTTCTACATACATAATCATAGTATCCCACGAACTATAAGATTCGTATTCTACTGGTAATTTTATTTCATTATATTTCTTTTCCAAGTATTTTTTCTGAACAGCAGTCTTTCCATATTCTTCTGCCATCTTTTTCATATTTTTATGATAAGTGTTATAGAACTCTTGTATATTTTCTTCTGTAATTTGATTCAGAACACTTTCATCATATTCTGCATCCGGTGTTGATACCGATATTATAAAACTCCTAATATCATCTATCGGTTGTAATGTCGTTCCGTAAATCGCATTTTCTTCTTCTGAGGATTGTGTCACCGCATTTTTATTTTGTTCTATAACTTTTCCAAGTTCATCTTCTGTCAATGTACCTTTCCATGCTCGTCTGTTATCTGTAAGTTTTCTTGTTGCCATAATTCCAGTACTAGCATTTCCATTCTCATCCACATAGCGATTACTTGTAACTGCAAATCCGCTAAAAATTACAGCAAGTATCAATGCCAATCCGATTGCAAATACATTAATTTTCTTTGAAAAAATTCGTTTTAATTCTAATTTAAGCATCTTGTTTTTCCTCCGATTTTTCTCCAAAATAAAATAGAAATGCATCTTCCAGATTTTTTTCTACAGCCACAGCATCTTCTGTTGGCTTTTCTATTGAAATAATTCTAAGCTCTGCTCCGGTTTTTGTTGTTTTTATATTTCCAACCAAATATTCATTCATATATTTGTCTATCATACTTCTCGAAACATTACATTGCCATACCTTTTCTTTCATAGAAGATACTAAATCTTCCGCAGTACCTGCATAAAAAAGTTCTCCATCTTTCATTAACATAATGTTATTCGCAATGTACTCAATATCCGATACAATATGTGTAGACAAGAGCACCAAACGTTCTTCCGACAATTCACTAATTAAATTACGAAAACGTATTCTTTCATTCGGGTCTAATCCAGCGGTAGGTTCGTCCAGGACAAGAATTTGCGGATCGTTTAACATCGCCTGTGCTATTCCTACACGTCTAACCATTCCTCCAGACAAATTCTTCATTTTTCTTTTACTGAATTTTTCCATTCCTACTTGATTTAATAATTGCTTCACTTTTTTTTTGGCAAACGGCATTTTTAACCCTTTTATAGAAGAAATGTACATCATATAATCATATACGGTCAAATCTGGATAATATCCAAAATCCTGTGGTAAATATCCCAGAACTTCTCGGTATTCGCCTCCTAGTTCCCAGATATCTTTACCATTCCATAATATTTGTCCTTCTGATGCTTGAACAATCGTACAAAGCATACGCATTAATGTGGTCTTTCCTGCCCCATTTACTCCAAGCAGTCCATAAATTCCTTTTTCCATAACACAATTCACTTTATTGACAGCATTTACTTCTCCGTATTGTTTTGTTACATTTTTAAATTCTAATTTCATACGTGTAATCCTCCAAAATTTTTTCATCAAATACCAATGACTTCTGAACACAATAAACAAAATATACAAAAGTCAATATCAGCATAGCCACCCATACCGGAGTTACAATTTTCTGATAAATAACATCATTTGCAACAATCATCATCCATAAACCAACCCATACCAGACAGGAAAGCACTGCTATATATTCTGATTTTTCCCATCTGCTGTACAATACACGAAAACATATACAACATGAAACATTTACTGGAAGCAAAAAATTAACCACCAAATCACTTAACGAGAGTATTGTTGTTTGATATGTAATTGCCAAAAACACCATAACGATCACCAGATCCACTACTACAAACATTAACATTCTTGCTGTACAAATCTGACGCAGTGTGTAATAAGACGCCTGCTCAATTTCAATCGCACCATTTCTTCTGTTTTTCCAAATTTCCGGGACAATCAGAACCACAAATATGGTGGCAGATATTCCCATAATCCTCATCATATCTTTTATGTCTGACGTATAATTCAACCATATCCATAGACACATAAGAATACAACCTTGTAAAATCCACCATCTTTTTTTTATGAATTTTGTCTGCTCATACAAAAATTCAAAATAAGATGTTCTATGCGATTGTTTCGATAAAATTGACTCTGACAGAATATTCTGACATGCTTTTACTGTTCTGTTTTCTGCTTCAATCCTTACATATTTTTTTTCAATCTCCTCTTTATATTCCTTTATTTGTTGCTTATATTTCATCATAGTTTTTCACCTCCAACTCTTTCATCAAAAGTTCTTTTGCTCTTCCAATTCGATATTTTACAAGCGAAAGTTTTATGTGAAGTAATTCTGCAATTTCTCTTTGCTTCAATTCTTGAAAAAAATATAAAACTGCCGTTTCTCTAATTTCTTCCGGTAACTTTCTCACTGCCTGTTCAATAGTTAATCGGACTCCTAGCTCTTCCACATAATTTTTACTACTGTCCTCTGATTTTAGCAGTTCCTCTGATGGAATATCTTTTTTCTTTTTGTAATAATTTTTAACGGTATTTCCGGCAATTGTATAAAGATAATTCTTAACTTTTCCATATTCTTTATATCTATATAAATTGGAAAAGAAACGTGTAAATACTTCTTGTGTCAAATCCTCTGCCTCATAGGGATCATAGATATGTAACAAACAATATTGATATATGCTTGAGTAATATTTTTTGACCAGTTTTTCACACGCATCTTCATCTCCTGCTCTTGCTAGATGTACTAACAAAGAATCAGTTTTGTATTCCATTCGCAAATTTGCCTCCCTCTGTTTTCTAAATAATATAACAATCCTACTATAAAAAAAGTTAGGATTTTTTGTTTTTATTTATATTTTTCTAAATATTCTTTCTTCTGCGATTGCTGTATCTTCTTTTGTTCATTTTCTCTCCCTCACTTTCATTATCAAAATATTTCTACTTTTAATATAATTAACAACCAAAACGACAAAAGAGTTAGTATCTAAACTTATTTATCAATAAAAATGTAATTTCCTGTTATATAGATAAGTTCACAAAATTGTACTCCACTATAATATTTTGAATAACTCTATATACACAAAGGCTTGCTGTCCGTAATTTATACGACAGCAAGCCTTTTATCTTATTCTACAATCTTTCAGTTATCGTCCTTATCCACATGAACAGTTACAGTATAGTTTTCTGTGACTGTCTATGTCCCGTCCGGCATACATTACTCTAAGTATTGTTACAACCTTTTTATCGCTATCTGGAATATAAAGTACCACATAATTGTCTACTGATAATACACGAGATCCACGACTTTTCCATGGTTCTAGTGTGAAAAATTCATATACGAAAGATTTTTCACACTAGAAATTTGTGTCCGCGCGCACTTGACACAAACTCGTTATACGCAAAAAAGAAATTTCCTATAAAGTAAAATAGCACAAAATTCAAATGTAAATTTTGTAATGGGTTATGCGATTAACCTTTGTAAATTCCACATTTATAATGTACCATATAATTATCATATCGCAGAAGAAGGAATGGAAATGACACAGAACAGGATTAGAATCGTAGACGTTGCAGATGCGTTAGGTCTTAGTACTGCTACTGTCTCAAAAGTGATTCACGGCAAAACAGAAAAGATTTCAGATAAGACGGTACAACGCGTCCAGCAGGAACTTGAACGGTCGGGATATATCCCGAATATGGCTGGCATTTTGCTTGCGAGAAATAATTCAAGAATCATCGGAGTGGTAGTGAATGACCATGAAAAGTATGAGGGCAGGGTTTTAGAGGATGGATTTGTGATGTCATCGCTTAATGCTCTTTCCCATGAGGTTAATGAAAAAGGATATTTTCTGATGATAAAAACGACATCTGACATCAGTGAGATTCCGGTGTTTGCTTCCATGTGGAATATGGATGGGCTGATTCTGATGGGCTTTTGTGAAGCCGATTATGAGAAGCTCAGAAACCAGATGAGGATATCGTTTGTTGTGTATGATGGTTATTTTGAAAAATGCTCCAAGGTGGTCAATCTGGTCATCAATCATTATGATGGCGGTTATCAGGCAGGAAAATATCTAAAGGAGCTGGGACATAAAAAAGCGTTGTGCATAGCGGATAATTTCATATGCATGGATAAAGAGCGCATCGAGGGCTTTCGCAAAGCCTTTGAACCGGGGAAAACATTAAGATGGGAAATACCAAAGACAGAAAAGGAAAGAATGTGCTTTTATGAGGATAAATATAGAGAGCTGGTAAAGGGCAATGTTACAGCTGTTTTTGCAGTGTCGGATTTTTATGCACTTGAATTTATGCGGTTTTTGCAGGGGGAGGGAGTACAAATTCCAAAGGATATCCAGATAATAGGTTTTGATGACAATCTGGCAAGCAGGGAAAGTAATCCTGCGCTTACAACGATTCATCAGGAGGCGCCTCTTAGGGCCAAAACTGCAATCAAGTGCCTTGAAGCAATGCGCGATGGCGCGGAATGTGAGACAGAAATTGTGTTGCCGGTTGAGTTAATAAAAAGAGAAAGTACGAGGGAATTATAATGTCAAAGTTTATGAAATCATTGTGTAAAATTGCAATTCCTGTCACCTTACAAAGTATGCTGCAGGCATCATTTTCAATTGTTGACCAGATCATGATTGGACAGTTAGGCGAGACAAATATATCAGCAGTTGGATTATGCGGTAATTTTTCACTGATTTTTTCAGTGGTGATTGGTGCGATAAGCACGGTTGCGGGGATATTAATCGCACAATTTATCGGTGCACAAGAAACAAAAGAAGCATGGTGCAGTTTTGATGTGAGTCTCATCTGCGGAATTATGATATCAGCATTGTTCCTGCTTGCAGCTGGAGTTTTTCCGTCGCAGATTCTTGGTCTGTATACGAAAGATATAAGTATTATAAATACCGGTGCAGTTTATTTTAGAATTGTAGCATTTTCTTATATTCCAATGGCTGTCAGCAATATTTTATCCTCATGGCTGCGCTGTAAGGAGTATGCCACGATACCATTTCTGGCAAGCTTTGGAGCTATTATTGTAAACACAGGACTGAACTATCTGCTGATATTTGGGAAATTTGGATTTACATGTATGGGGATACAGGGAGCTGCGATCGCCACACTTATTTCACAGTTGTTTAACCTGGTATTTATTATTATCGGATTTGTCTTATGTATCAGAAAAGATGGAGATAAACCGGTCTTGTCTGTACATTTTAAAAAAATTACAATTAGGGATTATCTGATAATGATTATGCCTATTCTGATTAGTGAATTTTTATGGAGCCTCGGACAAAATGTGGAGTCTGCTGTTTATGGACATCTTGGCACATCAAACCTTGCAGCCTATACACTTACCAGTCCGATACAAGGGCTTATTATAGGGGCACTTAGTGGATTGTCTGCGGCTGCCGGTGTAATGATCGGCAAGAGACTTGGCAGGAAAGAATATGATGAGGCTTACACAGAATCAAAGAAAATTATGTATGCAGGCTTATTTGGTGCAATAACGGTATCGGCTTTGCTCATTCTTTTGGCCGGAGTATATACCGGATTATATCATGTTGATACCAGCGTAAAGGAGCTTGGAAAGTTACTACTTATCGTATTTGCCTTTTATGCTCCGGTCAAGGTGGAAAATATGATACTTGGCGGAGGCATTATAAGAAGTGGCGGTAACACCAAAATAATTATGATTATTGATATTGTTGGTACATGGTGTATCGGAATTCCACTGTGTCTGCTTGCAGCATATGTATTCAAGTGGGGAATTGTTGGTGTGTATACATTGCTCACCACAGAGGAATTATTCAGGCTTGCTATATCGTTAATTATCTTTAAAAGTCGTAAATGGATAATTAGTTTATGCTGATTTACTTCTCGTAGGATTCTCTTCCTGCATTTTTAATTTCTAGGCTGAATAGCATTTCTTGCTGTTCAGCCCATTGTCTATTTAGCACCATAGATTCAATTGCATGTCAAAGACACATAATGATAGGCACTCTGACAGCTTCTATTGTCAATATGTGAGTGCCAATATTTTGTTATAAATTTAAAACAAGCTATCTTCTCTTTCTACTCTATACATAAGAAACTAATTCTTCCATAGGAATACGTGTTTTTGAATGACGTTCCGGATCTTCTGCAATTCCCTTTCCATAACCAATAGCTAAAATATTGATGGGTTCTAAATTATCAGGCAATTGAAATTCTTCCTTGATTACATCCGGCTTAAAAAAGCATACCCAGACAGTTCCAAGCCCCAATTCTGTTGCCTGTAACATCATATGATCTGTTAAGATAGAAGCATCAATATCTGTTGTCTGCTTATTGTCAAAAGGTCTTGTCCATGCTTTTGAATGGTCTGCACAAACAATAATTGCCAGTGGTGCATTGTAAATATTTCCTGCCTTTGCAATACTTTTCAATCGTTCTTTGTCCTGTACTACTAATAATTTAACTGGCTGCAGATTCGCAGCAGTTGGTGCGACATGAGCAGAAGTAAGTATCTTTTCTAACTTTTCCTTTTCTACCGGTCTATCTTCATATTTTCTAACAGAATATCTTTTCTTAGCAATTTCTAATAATGTCATATTAAACTCTCCTTTATTGTTGTATATCAGGTCGACCTATACTATAATTGTAACCACAATAGTATTTTTATACAAGAACGCACTATTTTGTAATATACTACCCAAAAAGGAAGTGACTATATTATGGAAAATAATTTTTGTAGTTTTAGTTGTCCGGTTGAGGCAACCATTCAACTAATTGGCGGTAAATATAAGGCAGTAATTTTATGGCATTTAATGAATAAAACATTAAGGTACAATGAAATTCATAAACTTATTCCGAAAGCAACCGATAAAATGTTAACTCAACAGCTTCGGGAGCTTGAAAAAGATGGACTTATTAATCGTAAAGTTTATCCGGTTGTTCCACCCAAAACGGAATATTCTTTAACAAAATTTGGACAAACTCTGACACCTATTCTTGATGAATTATGTAATTGGGGTGAACATTATTTAATCAAAAATAAATGTCATGATGAATAAGTTTTGCATTTTTTACTTCCTGTATTTCCTTCTGACTCCCCAATACAAGATGACCATTTATAACATCTCTTACCTCATCACCTCATTTTATCTTACTTATTATCTTGCTTACTATCTCACCCTATTCTTACACTGCAATCAATATCTACCCCAACCAAAAACAGCCTCTGCAAACCATTTATCTGCAAAGACTGTCTTTCACAATTATTTATTTAATCATTTGGATACAGCTCTTTTTCATCAGACCAGAGCTCTTTGGCATTTAACGTACTCCCACACAAACTACATGTCTTTAATAATATTTCTTTCTCACATATGTTGTCTTATAACCATGATTTTCCTGTGGACGCATATCATTTGGATACATTGTATCAGAATAGATTGCTTCCTGATACTCTTTCACAAGTTTGAAGACGGTTTCATAATCTGCTATATTTTCGATATTCATACCATGTCTATGCGAATCATTATGTGAAGTTGTCGATGTATGGTTACATACACTGATTACATCGCCTGTTCCAAACATCTTATCAAAAACTCCCTGTCTTACACTTACATGCGAAAGATCCGTAAATGGTTTCATCTCTGTGACAGTTGTAAAAATGCCTGTCTTTATATAAATGCCACGGTCAGTAATAAGATATTCCGTGTTCCTTGCTTTGATCCTCGATGTAAATATTCCTATAAGGTAAATCCATACAGGCATCATATGTAATGCAACAAAGCCTATCATTCCACCAAGAAATATACCTTCTGCCGGCATTGTTTTACTAAATGCCAGAATAAACACCATGTCAAATATAAACCATATCAATGCAAAAGGCATAAGTGGATTAAATATCGCCTCAAAAAGCGATACCTTTCCATCTTTTGTCCCTTCCCACAATATATTTTCATTTGTACCAATCTGATCTCTTAAATTCATAATATTCTCCTTCTTGTTTGTGATCCTTTCATATTTTTCATTCATAAAACTGTCAGTAAACTATAAATCGCTGCTATATAAATTTATTTATAATATTAAAATAAAAAGCCACTATACCTCTCTTATTTAAAATCCACGTTTCTTTAAATCCGCTGCAAGCTGTACATAAAACTCACGCACATCAAATCCGGGAATATTCTCCCTATTAAGGTCAATCACATCTCCATGTGATATTCCTCTTTTTCCTGCAGTAATCAGAAACTGATAATTTTGTCCCCATTCAAATGATTCCTCACCAACAAGTCCGTCATTGGCTCCATCAAAATATTTTACAAGCGGATATGTAAAGTTAAGCGGAAATCTTCCTGACATAGGCTGGTTAAGCTTTGAGCCAACCGACTGATAATATATATCAGGATCATCTTTTACTTCATCGTTGAATTTTGAACAATTTTCAAATGTAAGATCATACACAGCAGACAAAAAGTCGGGATTTACATCTCCAAGCTTTGCTGCCCCTGCATTGTATGCCCTCTCAACCATATGCTGCTGTTTTTCAGGTATTTTATTAAGCAGATAATCTGCAAACTGACATCCTCTGTGTGGTGTGTTTATAGTTGTAAGTGATGCAATATACGGTGCAGCATCTGTCAGAGCAATTGCAGCACGCATATCAAGTCCACCTTTTGAATGAGCAATTACATTGAGTTTTCCACAGCCTGTTTCATCTATGATCTGATGTATTCTTGCGGCAAGTTCTTTTGCGCTGTCCCTCACAGCCGCCGCACTATTGTGATTGCCATAGTAAATCGTGGCACCATTTAGCTGCAGTTCCTTTGGAATCCTTCCCCAGTAATTAAGATGTTCAAAGTCTCTGAAAAACACACCATGCACCATAAGTATCGGATATTTTGTCCTGCACACTGCCTGCGAAGCACGTTCCTTATTTCTTCTGTCACGCATCTTTTCCATCTTAACTTCTGCACCAACCGTCTTTATGATAATGTGCAGCATAATTAAATTGGCTATCGGAATCCACCCACATACGATACCTAATACACGCCATCTGATACCGAGCTGTTCGGAAGTCAGATAAACAGTTATGATTCCTGTCCAGAAAATGGCACTCTCCATAAGAATAACTATTCCCAGACGTACAAGCCAGTACACAGTCTGTTTTGTTATCCCATATGGACCATCAAACCATTTGTGATAGCATCCCAAAAATCCAAACAGCAGATACAACGATAAGACTACCGTTGACCAGCAGAATATCTTTAGCATAATTCTGCCAAAATTACAGATTCTTACTCTTTTCATTTCTTTCCTTTCCTCCAATTTTCCCCACGCCCCTGTAATTTAAAGCGCAAATATCTATCGCACTTTCAAAATATGATTATACATTAAAAAAAATGTATTTTCAATTTGACAGATAGCAGCAAAAAATATTATAATGCGCTAATATCGTTAATATTTTTAGGAGGCAGTTTTATATATGAAACTTCTATTTACTATTTTAGTTACATTCTTTGCCGGTATGGGAGCCGGACTTGGAACAGGTTTTGCCGGAATGAGTGCCGCTGCCGTCATAAGTCCCATGCTTATCACATTTTTACATATTGACCCATATATGGCAGTAGGTATAGCTCTTTCTTCCGACGTACTTGCCAGTGCAATTTCTGCATACACTTACCACAGGAACAAAAATCTTGACGTAAAAAATGGTCTTATCATGATGATAAGCGTTCTGCTCTTTACAGTATTTGGCAGCTACATAGCAAGCCTTTTACCTTCTGCTACAATGGGAGGTTTTTCGGTATTTATGACATTTTTACTTGGTATTAAATTTATTGTCCGCCCGGTAATGACAACAAAAGAGGCAATGAACAATGTATCTCCAAAGAAACGTGCTGTCCAGTCACTTGTCTGTGGTCTTATAATTGGATTTATCTGCGGTTTCATAGGTGCCGGAGGCGGTATGATGATGCTTCTTATACTGACAAGTGTTCTTGGCTACGAACTAAAAACTGCAGTAGGAACAAGCGTATTTATCATGGCATTTACAGCTTTTACCGGGGCAGTCTCACATTTTACCATCGGCGGACTTCCTGATACAACAATCTGGATCTTATGTATAATCTTCACACTTATATGGGCACGTATTGCCGCTGTATTTGCCAACAAAGCTGACCCTAAGACATTAAATCGTGCAACCGGTATAGTTCTTGTAGTATTGGGTGCTGTTATTATGGGATTTAATGCATTTTTTTAGACCTTTTGCAAAAACTCTTCTTTTGCACATACTATGATTTTTTCTGAAACACCTTCAACTAATTTCGTCACTGATTCCTCCATCATTTATAACAGTGTTATATAACACTGTTATAAATATATATTTTTTTATTTGTCAATAATAAGTGACATAAGATAAAATGGTGTAACCACTTTTTCTTTTGTTTCAAGAATTTCTATCTCAACCTTGTGCAGCTTCTTCTCGCCATGATGAAGTACCGGCTCTATATAAAGGCAGTCTCCCCAGTCCTCTTCAAAGTTTGCATCAAGGGTTACAGCATTGTCATTATCGCCATCAAGTACAAGCTTTGCGACAAGAGACGGTTTATTTATTGTCTTTCTATATTGAACAGCTATACATGATGCGTCTATCTCAAATGAAATTTTATCACCACATTTTTTTCCTATCCATCCATTTTTGAAATGATCCAAAAGACCCGTTTTTTCTTCTGTATCAGTACGGAAACCATCTAACTTTGGTGATACTTCTCTTATTGTAAGACGCTTTGCATTCTCATATGCATTGGCTGTGACAGGCTCCTTCATAATCTCATATGGGTCTGCCTGCTCTCCGGTATCTTTTTCATCTTCCATATTCTTCACAGTCTCTTCAAGCAGTTTTATTATCTCATCTGCAACAAGACCGTGACCTTTATCATTGGGATGAAGACCATCCTCTGTAAGCTCATCTCTCGTATATTCGCCCTGCTTCATCCTCTTATATACAGTGTCTTTGATGCTCACATGTGGAACCTGATACCAGTCACCTATCTGATTATGGTATTCCTGTGCATTTATCCCTGTATCATAATATACATTATTTAAAAGAATAACTGCCGGTTTAGAATTCCAGCTAAGAAGTCTACGCACAACACCCTCATAAGTTTCCTGAAAAAATTTATCCGGCTCATCATTCACACTGAAATCCACGACAACAAAATCCGGCTGATACATAAGAACATCTGTCACAGCTCTACACCATAATGTGATGTAGTACCGCCAATTCCCCCATTCACATAATGAAACTCTGCCTGTGGGAATGTTTCTTTCCACCATGAAAATACTCTGTATGAGTACGTATTTTCGTGAACTGTCGCATTACAGCACTGTGTAATCGAGCCTCCCAAGAATCCAATTGTAAGTTCTTTTCCGGCTTTTGCATCCCTTATACATCTTTTTAATCTAGTTAAATTATATTTTTCCATTATATTTTCCCCTTTTTATATAAATAATGCCATGGATTGTTTTCTGGTTTTAACCCTTGCATCATTAAATATATACATTAATGAATTAATTTACAAGAATATGACGAAATTTCCTATAAAAAAGGCAATGCCAGCGCATTGCCTCTGCACACCACTATTGTATGAGCAATTTCCTATTCAATAAAATAAAGCCTATACCGGCTATATTTTCCTATATCCGACATAGGCTTTTTATATCGTTATTGATAAATGCTTTTATTTCATATTTATAAATTCATAACTCTCAAGTGTTCTTATATACGTAACCAGTCTGTCATATAGAGGCTCAGCTTTTTCCCCGAAATGTTCTTTTACAAGCTGTGCTATATCATATACCGTTCTGTTACCATCTATAAGAGGCCAGATAAAATCTCCCATTTCATCGAGATGAACATGTGTATATTCCGGTCTTTTGAAGAATTTCTGGGCAATCCTGTTAAATATACCTTTATTAAGTATATCTATTGTCACCTTTCCATCCTCGATGGAATAATTCATTGTTTCATTTTTGACCGGAATATAATCAAGGTAGTTTTTATCTGATCCATCACCTTTATTTCTTTTCATCATCTTTGCTCCACAATGAGAATTTAAGGATACATAATATCATCGCCACAAGAACTACAATTGAACCTGCAAGACCTGTATTTACAGAACCTGAGAGATCGATCTTGTCAGCAATGCCGATTACTGTAAGGATTGCAAGGATTATACCTACGATACCTTCACCTGCGATCATACCTGAACCAAAGAGTATTCCTTTATTGACCTTATTCTTACGAACGTCCTCATCCATTTTCTTCTTATCGATATAAAGACGGATAAGTCCACCGATCATAATACATGAGCTAAGTTCAATAGGTAAATATAAACCGATTGCAACCGGAAGAACAGGTATACCAATTATCTCTACAAATATTGCGATAAATACACCAATAAATACAAGGCCCCATGGAAGTGTACCACCCATAACACCTTCAACAATCATCTTCATAAGTGTTGCCTGTGGTGCTGAAAGAGCTTCTGTACCAAATCCCCATGCACTGTCAAGGAGCACAAGAACTCCACCTATTACAAGTGCAGCTACAACTGTACCTATAAGTTCACCATACTGCTGCTTCTTTGGAGTAGCACCAAGTATATAACCTGTCTTAAGGTCCTGTGATGTATCACCTGCCATACATGCTATGATACATATGATAGAACCGATTGC
>CAZFFA010000020.1:0-8671 GCA_964517955.1 uncultured Jutongia sp.
TTTTACACTGAATCAATATTGATTTTTTACGCAAATTATCATACTATAAATATATGTATACGAGAAAAATATAAAATTAGATTTATTCTAAAAAACAACTAAAGGAGCTTTCTTTTTGTTTATTCTTTGGTCGTATATACATAACTATTTCATCTGATATCTTAATGCATACTTCCGTATATTACATATTGTCACTTCTATCTTTACCTATGCAAACCCTACAATATATTTATTATAACATACTTATCCGCATAATCTATGTTATATCACTTAAAAATCACTTTCCCAAAAATGAAATTTTAAATTCCACTGCCCCACAGGACGGTGGAATTCAGTCCTGCGCAGTAGATATTTACTCTTTCAAGTCAGCATTTTTTATTATATTGCTTATATATATATATCATTCCTCAGTATCATCTGGCAACCATGCTATAATGTTAAATACGTAATTTTCATCATATCCTTCCATATCTTCACCTTCAATAGAATTACATGCAATAAATACATTACCATCAGTAAAGAAAACTCCATCTTCATCTGTACTATATTTTTTATAATGTTGCTCAAAAATCTTTTCTGCTTCCGTTAATGACATTCCTGGACAGACTCCTTCTAAGCAATATTTTGTTCCTGCAAAAATAGCTATGCTATCAATATAACCATCACCATTAGAATCCTCTATTCTGTCAAAATTGTTTATAAGTACACCCTCACCATCTGATTTTAATTTGTATTTCTTTTTAACCTTTTTTAACGATTTGCCCATAACTTTCATTATATTTTTTCTAGGTTTGCTTTCCACCTTCTGCTCTTCGTTATTTTCCTCCACTGATATCTTAACTCTACCCAAAGATTTTTCTTTGACTACTATTGTTATATTAAAAGGATTCGAGTTCACATTAAACGTTATTTTATTTGTATTTTTATTGCGGAATAATCCTTCTCTCTGTACATATACTTTATGATAACCAGGTTTACATTTAACCTCAAAAGTATTTTTTTCCGATTGCATTAACTTTCCAACCTTATTTCCATCGAAAAAAAGGGTTGCATCGTCATTAATGTTTAATCCTTTTACTTCTGGATATTTTACCTGTATATATGCTTTTACCACCTCAGGTAATTTTACTTTTTTACTCTTTTCTACTGGTTCCGTTGAATATGAATATAATACTGAAATTACTAAAAACAATACGGCTGCTCCAAATATCTTTTTCATCTCTATGTATTTACTCTCCTTTTCTTCTTATTAGTCCACAAGCCAATCAAACCAACCTGCTATATACATAAAAAACAGTATTAGTAATATGATATCTATAACTGCTTTTACGCCCCCAAATTCTGAGTCATCTTCATGACCTGTAGTATCACTGTAATCATACTCGTCATCTTCTTCCTCAATTATTCCTGACTCGGAATTGCTGCCTTTAGTTGATGAAGTAGTCGAATGTGTATTGCCCATATCAGATACATTATTGCCTGTTTTAGTTTCAACTTTTTCTTTATTAGAAATGTCTGGTTCTTCTATAACCTTTATCCCACAATATTTCGCTAATTCAAACAATTCTGGATCACTCGTATATTTAGCAGCCTCTTCATAAAACATTCCCCTAAATGGGTACTGCTCTATACAGCCTAATATACCTTTTAATTTTTCTTTCGGATCATTTTCATATCTAACAATATTCTGAAATATTCCAATTATTTTCTTTTCTTCAATTAAAGGCTTATCAAGTCTTCCATTCTCTATAAATTCAGAAACAACACAATCTAATGAATTAAAATACATATCCTGTATCGCTTGATGATAATACTGTGTTATTGCTTCATCATGATATAACTTACTTTTCATTTTTCTAATTTGCATCTGATCATTTCTTATATTCTTTGTCTCACTAATATCTCGAAAATAATCCACTGTTGCATTCATTACAGATGCAGTTATTGCTCCCTTAATTGCTCCTTTTATTCCAAAACCACCACCGCTCCATTTGGAACGATTTTCATGCTGCATCCTTCTATATTGCGCATAAGACTCTTGTACTCCCTGAATCTGACAATATGCTTCAAGAACTGGGCTTAAAACGCTTTCATAATCTGCATACTCATAATAATGATTTTCTAAAAATTCATCTTCTGTAACATTATATATTTTTTCAGATGATAACATAGCAACTGCCATTTTTGCACATTGCTTCTGTATAGATTCAAAAAATGTTGGAGTAATTCTAATCAATGTATCCATTCCATAATCAGGATGGTTATATAAATCCAAAAAAATCCTATATGTTTTATCAATTAACTCTCTATACTCTGGAATTGTTCCAGTATAAAACTCAACTGTTTCATTCAATTCAACTTTAATCCCATCAATATATGTAACCATATTACATCTCCTCACTCCATATATCTTTTATCAATACCGTTTAATAAACAGCAGGTGTCAAAAGCAACATTTTGACACCTTAGTTTTATAACTATCCTGTTTTTATTTACGGACAACAACTTTACATCTAAATGTTTTTGTTCCGACCTTTGCAATAATATATGTCTTACCAGGCTTCTTTGCTGTTACTTTACCATTCTTATCAACTGTCGCAATTTTCTTTGACTTTGATGACCATTTTACTTTGTATCCAACTGTTCCACTAATCTTAAGTTTCTTTGTTTTTTTCACTTTTAATTTAATGGATTTACTTGATATCTTTGCTTTATCAAGACTACCTCTTACAATTTTAAATGTCTTAGTTATTGATCCACTATACGAACCACATCCAACTATATAAACTGTCGCTGTTCCTATATTAACATTATCTTCATATCGTACAATATAATCTGTACCCAATCTTAACAATCCCATTTCTCCATATACCTTTAAATTCTTTAAAATAACTTCTTTACCTGTATATGTTTGTTTAATAAGCCCCGTCACATCAAACAATGATATGTCTTGTATCGTTCTAACATAGCATTCTGCTTTTACACCACTTTTTGTTTCTGCTGTTATAGTCACCTTTCCTGGACGCAATGCCGTTACAACACCATTTTCCACGATTGCAATATTTTCATCAGATGAATACCAGAAAATATCCTCTGTCGAATCAAGCGGTGACTGTTTTAATTTTATCTCCGCTGTTGCACCACAATTTATATCTAATTCTTCTGGCTCTGGAATCAAGTATACAATTGGATTAGTTACAGTCACTGTACATGATTTTGATATTCCATTAGTGGTTCTTGCTGTTATAATATATACACCCTTTTTATATCCCCAAAATATTCCATCATCCGTAACATATGCTATTTCTTTAGATACTGCCTCACCATTTATATTTGTAACACTCCATATCAATTTATTGTCTAATGCATCTTTTGGTAAAACTTTCGCCTCAAGTAACAAACAATTTCCACAAATAACATTAGTCGTTACACTTGTGAGTTCTATGTCAGATACCTCAATACCTGTAAATACTACAGGAAATGTCATTGAATAATCTAAATACGAAACTTTTACGTCCTGTTTACCAAGCTTAAGATTATTGTATTCAAGTTTAAAATTTTCATCAGCTATCACTGTATTTGTAGAACCATCATTGTAAATAATTTTGAATATAGCTCCTTCAAGAGATATCTCTTCTCCCTGCAAATATGTTGTTTTAATTGGCATTGTCACCATTTCTATATCTGATATCTCAGAATTATTTTCTTCTATAACGCTTACGTGACATACTGCTTTAATTCCACTTTGTGTCTCTGCCGTTATTGTTACTTCACCTGGGAATATTGTATTTATAACCCCATCTTTTACAGTCGCAATATTTTCATCAGACGATTTCCAATATATATCTTCTATTGAATCCAGTGGTGACTGTTTTGGCTCTAATTTAAATGATTCCCCACAAGTCACTTTAAGTTCTTCATTCTCAAATTTTAAATAACTGATGGGCTTAGTTACATTTACAGTATATGATTTTGATATTCCATTATTTGCTCTTACTGTTATTATATATCGTCCCAACTTATTCCCATAGAATACACCTTCTTCTGTTATATAAGCAGCCTCTTTCGATATAGCATCACCATTTGCATTTGTAACTTCCCACGTCAGTTTTTTATCTAATGCTTCCTCTGGTAATGTATTAGCTTTAAATGTTATTGAATTTCCACAAGCTATGTTAGTTCCTGAACTTGTAAGTTCAATATCCGACACTTCAATACCTGTAAATACTACAGGAAATGTTATTGAACAATCTAAATATGACACCTTTACATCTTGTTTTCCAAGCTTAAGATTATTGTATTCAAGTTTAAAATTTTAATCAGCTCTTACCGTAACTGTATAACCATCATTATATATAATTCTGAATGTAGCCCCCTCAAGAGATATGTCCTCTCCTTGCGTATATGTAAACTTATTCGGCATTGTCACCATTTCCATGCCAGATATTCTTATTTGTGGAACTTTTCTTAGCTGAGGATACGGATAATTAGAATACGTATCCATATACCATATTTTATCAAAATCCCAATTAGTATACGAACTCTTTGAACGCATCTGTCCTTGTGTTAATTCCTTCGCTTTAACATTTGACTGTATTGATCCTGATAAATAAAAATTTTTTACTCCATCAAAATAAATATTTTTATCATCTGATTTTCCCATAAAATAGCATTCTGATTGTGTAGCGTTTGCTATAGCATATTCATTACAATTTTCTGTTGCAAAGCTAATACTTGAATAGCATTTAGAAATTTTACTATTACCAATATAAAATCCATCACTACCAGCTATTGAACCTACATAACTTTCTCCATTTTTACATATAACTTTTATTTTTCCATCCACAAAACAGTTATTTATATTCGTCCCATCAGTAATAAAACCTGATAATGCTCCAATAAATCCATAATCACCATTATAATTATCCTTATCATTTACAATTACATCAATATCGCTCTCCTTAATTCCTAGATTACAAATATATGCATAATCAAGTTTTCCAAATAATCCTACATACTTTAATTTATTTCCATATATATGCATTCCCTTTATATAATACCCATTACCATCAAGCACCCCACTAAACTTATCTAAAGGTGTCCAACCATGTCCTGTATCATAACTTCCACCTTTTTTAGTAGCTTCTGTTAAATCAATATCATTCATAAGAATATATTTTCCTGAAGGATCATTATTGATATTTGCTAAATCCTCTATCGTTCTTATTGCTTTGTATCCATCTGGAACTGTAGTTGTCACTGCTGCTTCTGCTTTTTGTATAAATAATCCATATATAATTATGCCAAATAAAATAACAAAAGTTGTCTTTGCTAAATTTAGTTTTTCTTTCATTTATTTTATCCTCCTCGTATACTATTCATTTATATAGGTTGCACGCAAAACATCTTAGAAAATACTGGTATATCAGATGATATGATATACCAGTATAATTAAATTATTTTACATTAATACTATTATCTAATTCTCATACTCTTCATCATCATAATCGCTATCGTCATAATCTCCGTCATCATAATCTCCGTCATCATAATCTCCGTCATTATAATCTCCGTCATTATAATCTCCGTCATTATAATCTCCGTCATTATAATCGTCATCTTTATTTTCTTCATTTGTGTTAGTTTTATCAAAGGAATTACATACTACATAAAATTCCCCTAAAAAAACATTATCAGATGAATATACGCTTATTGTAGCAGTTCCATTATCTCTAAATGTAACGATGCCCTCTTGAGAGTCTACCGTAACACTCGCAACATCATTGTTACATTTATATATAACTTCCAAATCTGTAGTATCCTCCAAATCTTTATCTATATCATATGAATAACTAAATAAAAAATATTTGTCATTAACATATTCTGTATCTCCATAATTTATTACATTATGACTAGGATCAGATTCATTGTATATTTTTAAACAATCATCTCCACTTGGCATATCATCATCCCAATCCCAAGTAGAATCAATTTCAACAACATCAAATTCTATACTTTTATATGACGAACTAATCTTTATAGAAGCATATCCAGGAGATTTAAACGTAAGTAGTCCATCCTGTGTAATACTTGCAATATCATTATAGCTATCGCATTCATATATAATTTCATCCTTTGTACTTGATGTTGAAAACTTACAAATAATTTGTATTTGTTTTTCAGATATTTCAATACTATCAAAATTTCTAATCTCTGTATTATCTCCATCTATCTCTGCATATACACGAAAATCATCATATATACGTACTGTACACTTTGATTTATTACCCGAAATAGAACAAGTTGCAGTAATAGTTACTTCACCTTGCTTATGACCTGTTATGTTTCCTTTGCTATCAACAGATGCAATTTTTGTATTAGATGATTTCCACTTAATTGTGTTATATTTTCCAGAATATTTCCATTTGTATTTCATTTTCTTTTTCTGATTAACTTTAATCTTAGCATTTGATAACGTTACTTTCTCTTTCAAAGAATTTGTACAATTTTTTAATTCTTTTTTCTTCTTGTTAATAGACTTCTGATATTTATATGATTTTGACCCTACTTTAACAGCTTTACATACTCTACATGTTACTCCATTATAATTACGATATTTTCCAGTAATTTTTACATGTCCCGAACCAAGTCCCATATATCCCTTCATATATTTATCATTTTCAATCCAATAATAAGAATCTGAAAATATTAAGTCCTGATGTATAATATAAGGATCTAAAGATATTATTTCGCCAATTATATACTTGGTTCCCTTTGCCTGTTTTTTCTCTTTTTTCTTTTCTGCTACTTTTTTCTTTTGTAATTTTTTTATTTCTTTCTTCAAAGTTACAATCTTCTTTTTAACCTGCTTTTTTGTCATTGATGCATTTACAGTTGTATGATTTCCCCCATACAAAACTCCAAAACACAACGCAAATACAATAATCAATCCTGAAAATAAACCTTTATTTGCCTTCATTTACATTTTCTCCCTATGCTATTCATTTGCTTTGGATTTTCTGATTATCTGTCTAACTCTGCTTTCAGAATATCCATATTTTCTTGCTAATGAGCGAATATTCTTTCCATCATAATCATTGATAATATTCGACACTACATACTCTTTAGATTCAAAGTTCAATGGAAAAGAAAACTGTTGACCACGAAAATAAAGATATAACTTATATGCATCTTCAACACCTATTTGTTCGGCAATTTCAGAATACACACCTGCTAAATCCTTTGCAGTCATTTTTTCAATATTTTTGTGTTCTAACATAACAAATCTCACTCCTTTTACAATGGTAATATTTTAGTATATTTTAATACGTATTTGCACAGTGATATATCATTGTAAAAAACACATATAAATTACAATGGCAATTTCCATATGATGGAAATTGCCACTGTAATCTACTGCCTTCTTTTATTTATACCTTTGTTACATATCCTCTAAATCACTCCCCCAAAGCGACATCTGTATACCAATAAATTCAGCTAAATCTTCACTTGCACCTTCCCACAACATTTTTCTATATTCTTTTTTCCAGAATAAAATTGTCCCTACTATAAATTTTACTATTGATAAAATAAGCACCTTTATGCTTACCTTCCATAAAATAATTTCAATTATTGCAGCTAACATAGAATATCCTCCTGTAAAACATTTTTTCTACTATTACTATCTATTAGATTGTCTATCATATAAATATCTATCAAATTGTCTATCTCCTCCCAACTATCAATCCTGATTCCTTCATATTTAAGATATATATGATATAATTCACGCAATATATTTTGACCTGTTTTTATATGTTCCATAAATTCACCTGGTACATTTTCGTTATAAATAAGATATTCATGTATACATTCATAAAATCTAATCACATTGCAGTTGTCATATATTTCACGTGGTGTCTTTGATAACATCCTAAACTTAAAAATACTGTATTCCAGTTCAATATTATTGCACTTACTCATTATCTCCCTCCTCATAATTATCATAGTATTCCTCGCTATTTATTTCTATCATATCCATAGCAATCTGATTTTTTATAGTTTCATCACTTGCTATGGCTCTCTGCAATTCAGCTTTTAGCGGAGCAAATTTAAGCACTTTCTTTATAACTGTTTTCATTGCCATTGCTTCAAAGTCTGTTTTCCAGGGACTATATCCATCAAATGCAGGTGAATATCTTTTTGCATGTGCAATTATCGCTTCTTTATTCATTACCTCAAATCCATATCCACCATTCTTTAGTTTAAATAATGCATATACAAATTTTATCTCACCTCTGTCTGATAACGCTGGTATATGACGAAGTTTGCTATTTAGACCAAGTTCATACTCAAACTCATCATTTTCATAAACAATCTGTGCCTGTATGGTTTGTACATTTTCATTACGATACACAAGGTCAATCATGCCTTTATAACCAATTTGAAACTGACATTCTATGCAATTTTTCTTTTTATTTTTATATGGAATCAGATACGCCTGACCAAGTGGTGTATTTGGTTCCAGACCTAATTGTGCGGCGTTCATAAGTGCTGCTATAAAGCTCATAGGTGTGCATTTTTGTAAATTAGGTGTATTACTTACTGCTGTAAGTGCCATTCTTGTAAACCTTTCAGGAGTAAGTACCTGGGGTAATGCTTTCTTTATCTCTGG
>CAZFFA010000020.1:8681-12068 GCA_964517955.1 uncultured Jutongia sp.
TACTACTAATACTTTTATCATATCTTCAATGGGCATATTCGCAGTCAACTTTATTCCTTTGTCCTTTTTCTGTATATTCTCTGCTTTACTTGCTAACTGTTGTTTAAATTCCATATGCTTATCCTCCTAACGCAAAAAGACATCCTATAAACATATAGTCTATAAGATGTCTTTTCATAAATTATCATATTATATTTTCTTTAACAGCTCTGCTGGTTCTATTGCTACAACCTTTGATTTTTTGTAATCGGATATATTTCTTGTTACAATATAATCTGCTGATATTGTATCTGCACATTCATCTTGTAAGCAATCTTCAAAATCTTTAAAATCTTCTCGTAACAATGCTTTTCGCACTCTATTATGAGTTACTCCTGTAACCTTTAAAAATGAAGTGATTCCAAGCAATAACTTTCTTCTATCTTCCAAAGAATACTGCTTTCTCAATATAAAGAAGATATTGGATACTGTATGTAATGCAATATATCCTTTTAAATCTCCAAATGCACATTTAGTCAATATCTTTTCTGAATCTTTATAAAATGGTTCTCTCTTTTGTAATACATCTAAAATTATATTTGTATCAACTAATATTACCATATTTTTCCTCTCTTGCCTGTGCTAATTCTTTTTTATAATCAAAATCTTCTGGCAAAGTTCCAGCAAATTTTAATACTGTTTCCAATCCATCTAATGCCTTTTTTTGCTCATCTTTTTTGCTTTTAATTTCAATATCTTTTAGGTATGCAATTACCTGAATCATTACATCATCCTGAAGATTTTCTATCATCTGTACAGCCTGTTGTTTTAATTTTGTCATGTAAAACACCCCCTGTTCAATTTACGTTGTCTATATTACAGATTATACAAGAAATATGTATCTTATTCAACAAGCAAGCTATGCTGTTTTAACTAAGAATCTTCTGCTCGATACCTGATTACAAAATTTCTCATAAATATCTGGCATTTCTTTCTTAAGCTTTTTTGTATCAAGACGATTGCTAACACTCTGTTTCCAGCTTACAAAGAAGTTTTCATTTTCTGCAATTTCAGCATCCTGCATATACATTTTTACTTCCTGATCTATCTGCTTTTTTTCAGTATCAAGTTTGTTTATCAGAGCATCTATTTCCATACGTCTTTTTAACTTATCATCAAATCCAAAAAGTTTTACTGATAAAGCTTCTGTACTGTTCTTAAAATAACTATTGATAAATTCATTGGCAGCTTCGCTTCCATCTGGTTCAGGCATATTTCCTGCCAATACATTCTGTTCCCAGAATGTTTTTTCAATCTGAATAAGATTGTTTATTATCTCCTCATCACGTTCAATCTTTATGTACTTAAATTCTTTTCCGTATATAACAACTGCTATATACCATGCATCAGCATCAAGAACTGCCATATAATGATAGCACTGTGCAAGATAATGTGCTGGAATCTGCCCATCTCTCCATTTATCAGCCGAATATGGTGATGCCGTTTTACATTCAAGACCTATAAATCCATTCTCTTTTCCAACTACCAGTCTGTCTACATCAGCAATCATAAATGGATAATCTTTATGAACATACATGTTATTGCTTCTTCTTACCTTTAGCCCTGTTTCCTCACAAAATCTTTCAGCCACATATGCTTCTAAATCTCTGCCCAATCTCATACTTTCATTATCATAATCATCTATATCTACATCATCTTTTACTTTATTGATATAGATATCCATAGGAGATGAATATGGATTTACGCCAAGAATTGCTCCTGCATCTGATCCACCTATTCCTTGTTTTCTTAACTGCAACCACTGTTTACGTGGCATATCCTTTGTTTTTGCAATAATCTTACACATACTGTATTCCTCCATTTCTATTCAATCTGCAAAATCATTTGTATTATAAAAATCACAAATTTCATACCTCATCTTCTTTAGCAATAGTCACTATATCAGCTTTTCTATCGTACAGATAAACATTATCTGATAATATATCCATATCCTCGACAACGTCATTATTAGCTTCTTTTACCACCTCTCTTAGGGCAGTTATACTTTTATTATCTACACTTTCACATACAATAATTGCTTCATGTATACTGCTAGGTAATATAAAATATCTGTCAACACCTAATTTATCAGCAAGATTTTTGAGAACTCCATCATAAAGTAATACTGAAAAACCATTTATACCCTTATTATTAGATATTACAATAGGAATTTCCTTTATTATATTCTTCATCCCAACATCTTTATCATCTGAATTATTCTTATTTCCATTGAAAATCAGATTTTCTATCACACCATTTAAGCTATTTATTTTAAATGGCATTAACCTCTTTGTATTTATATATGCATTTTTTATTAAATCCATAGTGCCAATATTCCAATCATGTAACATTGAATTTGTAATTCTTATCGAATACATTCCCTCTTCCTCAAATCCTGCCACTATGTAAAATACTATTGATAAATCAAGCCAGTTTATATGTGGCACATCTTTTAACATAATTTTGTTCATTTCTGTATTTATGATGCGGTATATCACTTTGTCCTGTATATTCTTATAATTATCCAAAACATTTATATTAATTTTTCTACGTTCTATTTTTAATGAATCATATTTTTCTATAATATCATTAACAACATCTACCACGTCACGATCAGCATTTACATATGCTTTATATATCTGATTTATATAGAAATTTGGTAATATTGCATCATCTGTATTTACATCAAGAATTGTCATTGCATCCATTTCACCTACATTATTCTTCGCAACCTTGTGAACCTCCACACTTATACTTCCATTGAAAAACTCTGTTATCCTTCTGCTTATTTCCTCTTTAAAATCATTGTAGTTTAATTTCATATTCGTTCTCTCCTATTCTGTCTATGCTGTCATTAACAAACGATATGCCTTGTCTGTTATTGGATTACCTTCCATTGTCTTATTGAATAAATTTTCCTGATAATTTTTAGTCCTACGAATTGGTTCTGCATGAGTAGCAAAATCAGATACAGCATTTATAAATCTATAGCCATTCTTATCAAGATTTTTTAGGTCAGGCGCATATTTATACCTACGTATCACATCATTTCTAAGTTTTGTTATATTCTTTACATTGGCATCTGTTGCATTATCTGCTATAGGAAGTAATTCCTTTATATATTCTTCTACAGAAGCATCTGATAATCTCATTTTAGATAATGTTTCAAATGATTTACCAAGCTCTACCATATAATCCTCTGCCATAAATAAGGTTTCCTTTGCATCTTCCATTTTTGCTGCAATATCACCCACATGATTTATGCTCCAGCATCTTTTAGCCGTATTAAGAGCAAGATTCAGAGTATTGTTGCATACAACACGTATTGGTGTCATAGCTATTTTGATT
>CAZFFA010000020.1:12078-20570 GCA_964517955.1 uncultured Jutongia sp.
CAAGATATGGCATTATCTGTTCTCCCTGAATGATATATTTAGTTGGTAACTTTGCTAATATCCATATCTTCTTACCACCCATAAGACTTCCTGCTGTTTCATAGCGGACACCTTCTCCTAAAAGTTCATCTGTAAATGCAAATGCATCTCTGTTTTGAACCACCTTATATCTGCTTGTCACAACTCCAAGAATAGAACCATCCTGCACTCTTATATTGGCATAATACCCTGGTATGTTTACACCATCCTGTGTGTAAACAGGTTTCTGTGTTACATCCCAGTCCAATCCAGCCATAATAAGTGCTTCCCTTGAATCTGGAGCTTCCTCCACCATTGTTCCTAAACCATGCCATGGTTTTTCTCTTCCTACAAACATCATTGTTTCTACTTCTGCTGACATATCTGCCACCATCCTTTCTTATTTGAGTTATTTAATTGCACAAAAATAGAGATGTATCAAAATCTGATACATCTCTATTTTTGTATGTTACGGGCGCAAAACCGTTGCTTATTGTCCCACCTCATTGTAATAATATATGATTGTATGTTTTTATTTTTACATTTTATATTTCATAAATTATTATACGCTTATTTTTAATTTAATATACTATATTCTCTCTAGGCTTTACTACAACTTCATCTAATTTCATAAAAAAACATAATAAAATACTTATAAAAATACAAACAACTACAGCTATAATAGCTTTTATTTTCTCTATTTTTCTTGCATTTTCTTTCTCACACCTCTTTAAAGCACTAAATTCTATATCTTCATCTTTGCCTACAATATTATGTATTTCTTTATTATTAGAATTGTTGTAACTTATATTGAATTTCTTTAGAGCTATCCCACAAATATGACAAAATTTTGAATTTTCTTGAATCTCTTTTCCACAATTGCTACAAAACAGAAAATCTCCTATCTATTATTTGCATTATCATATTCTATTAAAGCAATGCTAATATAATAAGTTTTAACAATTATATATCATCAATCAACTTGTATTTTTATAACTTGTCTCATGCCAAGACTACCAAAATTCCCACATTCATTATTATCTCTAACTTCATTTTTACCAATATACATGATACATATTTTCTTGATGTTCCAAACGAATGAAACCATTATATAAACTAACATAATCCTATTTAAAATTTTATTCTCTATGTTTTCAATTAGCTCAACAATTCTATCAGTATTATATCTTTTAGGCTATATGAATTGGAACTGTATATGTATGTGCTTTGTAGCCATCAGCAGTTACAGTTATTTTCATATTTCCACCATCTTCGCCATTAAATGAATATGCCTCTCGCATTGAAAAATTAAAGCTAACTTCCATTCCACTTTGTATTTTATCAATGGTTTTAACCGCACTTGCAACTCCACCTACTCCGTTGATATGAACCTGCTCTTCAAACCCAGGACAATCTAATAAATTTTTAATTGCCATTCCATCAAACGAAATAATAAATTTTATATCATTTAAATCCTTTTCTCCCACATTACTTAACTTAAAATTTATTGATGATTCTGGCATAGTATATGTTACATATGTACCCTCATCAGTCCATTCATCTAATGGTATATCAGAAAGTAATTTAATTTTACCCTCTCCATTCTTATGAATTATTCCATTTTCATCATCTTCACTTTGATAAACATTATATCCTACAATCAAACGATTATTTTCTAACTCAGCAGCCTTTTTTTGTGCCTTTTCTTCTTTCTTTTTCCGTTCTTGTTCTTGTCTTTTTTCTTCTTCTTTCTCTTTTATTTTCTTATTACATTTAGCAATTTCTCTATCCTTTTCAGATCCTTCATAATTTTTTAAACACTTAATTGCTTCTTCATATTTGCCATCACCAATTAACGATTGCCCCCATTTTAGATAACACAAATTACTTAAGTCTGCTACTCTTTCTATGTTATTATATGGAGCTAATAAAGTAATTGCTTCTTCATACTTTCCTATATCACACAATGATTTTCCTTGATTATATATACCATCCTCTTTCTCTTTTTTTTCTTTTTCTACCTGTAATCTTGCTTCCTTTTCCATATTATTTTGTACTACAAAATAAACTGTTACACCAACTCCACCTGTTACTATTACAATTACTAATGCAATAATTATTGCATATAGACATTTCATCTTTTTCTTCTCATTCATTTTTCTTCTCTCTTCTAAATATTTTTTATCATTTATTAGAATAAATATATACATCGAAAAACATATTTCACATGTATATATTTATATTATCACAATAAATCTCATTTTTCCAGCTATATAATGATATAAATGCTTTTATGATTTCAAACACAAAAAGCTAGTTGATGCACTAACAACATCAACTAGCTTTTTTATTATTTTTATGAATTTATATAATGCTATGTCAACCTGAAATATCGCTTAAAAACCGCTCAATATTACTTTTCGTGGTCATCCACTTTTTTCCATTTCTAAAACTTTTCACCTTATTATCTCTTAGCAACTTATAACACGCATTCTTGCCCATATGTAGCATTTCACTCATTGTATTAACATCAATAACCTCATCATATTCTTGAAATCTATCTCTTTCAAACATAATACTCAACCTCCCTTTAATAATATCCATTCGCTACATATACCTTTAACGTTCTTCCCTGAAAATTTAAATTTCTCAAATAATTCAAATAAGCAATCTTCAAATCTTTACCTATTGGCAATTTATAATTTGATGTAATCGAATATGCATTCACAATAATGTGAATATGATATCTGTCATCCTTTTGATGTATTCCATAAAATGTCTGAAAACCACCAATTTGCCAAAAAAATAAAGCCATCTCAAATGAAATGGCTCTGATATTACTATCATCTATCCAATCACAGTATGAAAGACCAATCATATAATGTCTGGCATTAATCTCTGATTTTCTGTCATATAATGATTTAACCATATTAAATTGTCCTGCTATATCTTCTATACCACCAAACAAACCAATTCCAAATACCCCATTGTCAATTGGATGACTTGCTATATAATTTGTTGTATCATAAACAGCATCATCTTTATACGATTTAATAATCTTAAGTATTGCTGTATCTTTCTTTGCATTACCCAATCTATTTTCTGCATCATTTACTTTGTTACAAATTTCAGTACCATCATTCAAAAATTCCATTTAATAAATTCCTCCTTCATTTCTTCAAGACAATTATCTAAATTTTTTTGATTCGGATACGTAATATCATTAGCTTTAAAAAATATGTCTACTGTTTCAAGTTCACCACAAATATTAAAGATCTTTCTTTTTAAATCTTCACTTATAATCTGACTATTATTTACAGCTTTGTACCCTATTTCGATAAGTTCCTTAGCTGCAGCATTTATACTTTTTTCTGTCTCAGATGCATACTGCTCTATATTGTTATACATCTCTTGATTGGTTCTAAGACTTATACGTTTCTCATTTTCCATAATCATCTCACCTCGTTTATTTTAATTTTTTCTTGTAATTTATTGTTGATTATATATTATCTTCTTATATTATAATTTTCTTTCTCCTTCATATATATTTGTATAATATAGTAATATTATATAGTATACATATATTATTATTTATATATGTAATATTATATATTATTTATATGATTCATTATCCGCTAGGCTAGAAAATTGTATGACAAATAATCAATTCATTATCATGTCATATTTTTCTAGCCTGGCTTGCCTGATTATTTATATGTTTACTTGTTATATTTTTTTATAATATCCTTTTCTTGATTATTGTTTATCTTAATCATTTATCCCTTATTGCAATGCTTTAATGATTCTATTTCAAGATTTTTATTTACATCAAAGATTGGTATAGATTACAAATTCTTTTGTAATAATGCTTTTATATTACACTCTGCCAACTGTTTCATTGCTTCATGAGTAATAATTCTTTCTTCTGCTATATTAAGATACTCTTCAAGATTATCTTGCCTGTGTCTTTTTTCCATACATCCCTTTGAAAAAATACCATTATAAACTTTCTGCCCATATTTATTTTTAATATCAGTATTTTTCCAATAGTTATTATATAATGAATCATATTTTAATTTTGTATTAACAGTAACCTCCTTCACATAATCCGTTATATCCTGTCGTCCATCTAATCTACTTTCTTTGCCTTCTGGAAAAATAATCATATTCGGCATTTGATTTATAATTTTTATTTTATCCATCGACATTATAATATAATCTAATAAAATATCTATTATAAGATTATCTATCTCGTCATATTTATCCTCAGCATTATTATTTTTTAATATACCTTTATTAAGGAAAAAAAATAATTGACTACGAATATAACACTTTAATATAGGAATAGTAACCTCTACTGTTTCAAATAATGCCTCTATATACTGTGTGTGTATGCTATCAAAATACGATGCAATAATTTTAGTATTACGATTCTTTTGTACAGCATTGTACATATGCAATACTGACATACTTAATAAAACTGGTGAACCAACATATAATCCATCAATATCACACAATGCATTAATAAATTCATTATTGATATCAAGTCCTAATGTTTTATATTCCTCTAAAGCTGAAAATATTGCGATTGTCAAATCTGCCTTTAAATATCTTTCTAATTGCAGTTCCGTAATTAACTTTATTGTAAACTTTTCTTTATCTAATTTATCTGATATATCATAATATCCCTTTTCTTTTGAAAATCCATACTTTTTTGAAAAAAAATCTTTTATTCTTATAATTTCTTCTTCTATTTGTCTTGAACAATCTTTTTTTCTATTTTTTTTAATCTTTTTATATAAATCTTCATATCTAAAAAAGATTTCCCCTAGTACCTCATTATCAAATTCATGCAAGCACTTTTTAGAATGAGATACCAACTCTTTAAAATATATAGGTTCTTCTGTAATATAATCTGAAATTTCTTTTCTAAATTTATAATACCAAGTATCCTGATAATTCTTTCTATAACATATCATATCTTCCTCATTTAATTTAATATTTAATTCATTTTTTCTAATAATTAATTCCTTTTCTTTTTCTAAATAGTCCTCCCGATCAAATCTAACATGATCTGTTTGATAATTATTTTCAATTTTCCCTGCATATAAAATAATATAATGATACAAAAGATTATTTTTCGTTTCTGAATATTTTTCTTGCAAAATATCATAAACCACACCCAAAATACTATTATACTTCATACATTCAAAATATTTCATTTCATATACTTTTTCAATATTATGAATATCATATTTCCAGAACACACTTTCACCCTCAATACAAAATATATTTTTTAAATATGCGCTACAAGAAGTAATTACCTCATTCCATATATTATTAATAATTTCCAAATTATTCTTTTGTTTTTCCTCATCATTACAGGTCTTATTATTATATACCTTTCTTATTTCTTCTAAATTTCCATACTCTAATTTATCATCCATTTTAATCAAATAATCTTTTTCTAAGATATGCTTAATAGCATTATAATCAAATCTCTTATTCCCCATATTTATCTCCTTTGATTTTTCCAATATCATACAATATATTTTATCAGATATTTTATCCTTTATATAATTTATCATATTTTATCTGATTTTTATAGCATATTTTTTATCATACAAATAATAATATCTTCTTTTATATAATTTCCATATAATACTTTGTATATCAACGAACTGCCAATAGTACAATATCTCTATTACATCATAAAAAGAAAGGAGTTAGTCATATGAATAATACTCAAAAATCAAATTCTACATCTATTGTTTATTTAACAGTACAAGATATAGCAACAACATTACAAATTGGAAAGGATAAGGCATATATGCTTTGCGCCCTAGATGGTTTCCCAGCAATCAAGATTAACAAAGCATATCGAATTCATCCTCTAAAATTTACCAAATGGCTCGAGGATAATCTTGGCAAATGTATCGCTTTATAAATAAAGTATTTAATTTAAGTATTTTTAATAAAGTTAAATACTGATCAATATATAAAAGATTATACTTGCCGCTAGTTTGTTGATACATAAAACACCATATAAGTTTTTTATTACAATCTTAATTCAAATTGACACAAAAATACTAAATAAAGGTACAACAACTATCAACTTAGCTATTTCAAGCAAAAAAGGAGAAAAAAACATGACAAATTTAGATTTTTCAAATAACCCCCCAACATCAATAGATTCACAGAACGGACAAGCTTTTATTATTCCCACTAACAAAACTTGTAATAATGAAGTAACTTCAAATGTTTCATCAAATTTACCATTAAACCCAAATGACTATGTAAACTTTTGTAACGCTGAAACAATTGCTATTCTTACAGAGAATAATACTAATCTTACAAAGCAATATAATGATGTAATTAATCAAAATCATGCATTACAAAGTGAGTTATACAAAAAAGAAACACTTCTTAAACAAAAGAACATGAATTTCACCTCTACAAATTGGTTCATTGAACGCAAAAATGGCTCTCTATTCGCAAATAATGGTCGCAATACGGTCAATATTTGTAATGATTTTATTACAAATATTATAAAAATAATTAATATGGATGTAACAAATAATCTTCCTGAAACACTCTATTTTATTGCAACAAATGATTGCAAAGATGGTTATACCTATATTTTAAATCGTGAAATGTATACAAAGAAAATTCTTGATAAGCTACAGAGTGCATCAAAACAAATGATCAATCCTGAAGGAATCCCATTATCAAAATTATCTGTAGCATTTTCTCTATTTATAGACGCAAATGTCAATGAAAAAATCCATTTTTACGGAATCAATGGATGGCATGAAAAGAAATATTTTGCTACTCCCAAAAATTGCGCACTTTTTAATCAACTTAATATTTTAAGTAAACAACGTCTTGATATTTTCAATAAATCACTGATAGATGTAAATACTACAGATTCCAAAGTAATTAGATTAGACTATGGTTTAGACGCTATCACATATATGACACCAATAACATCGCTGTTATATGAAGCAGGATATACAAACATTCCGTTGATTCTAATTCAACATAATGAGCATTCAAATACTTTTATAAAGAAGCAACTCACTTTATTTGATCACTATCAAACTGTTTGCGATTTAAATTTAAAACGCGATGTCGAATCTGCTCTTAGACATTCTGCAGACGAACCAATGATAATGAATTATTTTAATCCAAATACTTCAGGTCGTCAAAATCTTTATGATCTTATTACAAGTATAGAAATGGACCGTGATTTTCATAATATTCCTATTAAGGTAATCCCTATTATCTATACGGATAACATCTATAATATATTAGACAAATATAACATTACCTGTATTCCTGTCATTTTGGAATCAGCCATAAATTATTCTTGCAATATCCTTTCTCAAATGTCTGCATACATAAAATGGTGTGAACAGAATTACGATGAAATAATCAATCTTATTTCATCTATAAACAAAGACACAGAAAATAGTATAACTAAATTCTTTAAAATAGCATTTTGTTTACAGTATTTCTTTGAGCATGGTTGTTTTGGAACAGCAATAAACCATTTATATCATAATAAAGACAATAAAGATATTACTGTTATAACTCAACATGCGATTGAGATAGGTAATTATTATCAGATTCTATCTTGTTTTTCAACTTATAACTTCAAAAACAAATTTAATTCAGCTATATTTAAAATTAAACTTAAGAAAAATAATATCAATGGCAAGAATATATTAGAGTATTACGAAGGAAACACCAATAATTACTATTATTACACCACAAAAGGAGACTGTTATATGACACATAAAGTTTTTAATAAAATCTGTAATTTAATGTATCTTCCTAATCACAAAACAATTTTAGAAAAATTAGCTGCAGATAATGTTATCGAAGTAGAGAAAAATGGATACGATACTAAAAGAAATAAAAAAATAACATATTCTTCATCCTCAAATCCAACAAACCAAAGAATGATACATTTTTACCCTGATAAACTTATTGATAGTAATAGTTCCATTATTCTTGACAACATGTTTACAACGGGAATATATATTGGTAAAAATGAATCAAACAAAAAACTTTATATTCCTATGAAAATAGAAATTATAAAGAAAATGCCCAATATGAATATTTGTCTTTGGGGAACACCAGGATATGGTAAATCATTTATGTTAAAAAGACTCTCCGCCTCAGCGGTGAAATCCAATATTCCTGTTTTATATATAGATTACTCAATGGATATAAGCAAGGAAGATTTCCACTTATCAAAGTCTCGCTTTTACAATATAGATGAATTTCTCAACATGATTCCTTCAATAATATCTGAAGAGGATTTTGATAAATTACCATCTTTTTTAGTTAAGTCATTAAGTAAACAATCTAATAATAAAAATTGGGAAGACCTTTTTTATAAAGATGCCCCCGCAATTCATATAATACAATTTTCTGACAATTATACTTCCAGTAATAAAATGCTCCTT
>CAZFFA010000021.1:0-20403 GCA_964517955.1 uncultured Jutongia sp.
TATTTTTACTGCATTTATTGCAGTATGTTTTCTTGCGTTTCCATTATATATAGGACTTGAGCCGGATATAATTCCTATGACTATGCTTATATCCGGAGCTATAGCTTCTATGGCGTTAAAGAGGGCAGGGCATTATGATGTTACTGATAACAATACTGAATACAGGATAGACAAAAAGAAACGGATAAAATATGTACTTTCATGGAAAGTTATGGCGCAGCTTTGCGGGATAATGTTAATCTGTGTCCTGATTCTGGCGATAACCGTTGATATAGTGCTGCCAAAAGGAAAATTTCATGATATGAATCCAGACAGTTCATTTAAGGAAAACACAAAAGAGTATGTGCAGAACTTTTATATGATGGGAATATCATCGTTATTTAACCAGTATCAGAATACAGGTGGTCTTACAAGTGGAAGACTTGGCGGCATCAATTCTGTAAGGCTTGATTACAATACCGATCTTACAGTAAAATTTGTGCCACACAATACAGAAAGAGTGTATCTCAAATCATTTATAGGAGATGAATATTTACCATATGAAAATCAGTGGAAACGTGACAGTGCAATCGTAAAGAAAGATATCAATGCAAAAGCATACAAAAAGTCTTTTGATAAGAAGGATAAAAAGACAGCAAAGGCAGTTATGGAAGTTGAAAATGTGGATGCTGCAATAGGTATGTACCTGCCATATTATACATCTGATTTTGATAAAATCGTAAATGTTGGGGAAACACAGGATTATGAGTATTATCCTGAATTTGCTGATAATGGAATAAAAGTTCCGGATATTATAAGCCGGTCAGAAAAGTATAAAAAGAGCAGAAAAAAATATGATGATGATGTAAATTATATGTTTACGATGTACAGTGTGATGCAGCAATATCTTAGAATAAGTGATGAAAACAGAAAGACAGTAAATGATTTTTGTGATAAAGCTGGTCTAAAAGCAACAGCTTCGCTTAAGGAAAAGGATGTAACCGAAGTTGTAAATGAACTTTCAGAATATTACCAAAAAAATATTCCATACACATATCAGCCCGGTGCAACACCATATAAAAAGGACTTTATCAATTATTTTCTTAATGAAAATAAAAGAGGATATTGTGCACACTTTGCAAGTGCTGCAACATTGATATTTAGAAATCTTGGCATACCGGCAAGGTATGTGGAAGGATACGCAATTGATCTTAACAGCTCAGATGAAGATGTTGAGTCATTGCCAAAAGAAGATACAAAACAATATTATAATGGTTACAACGAGCTTAAAAACAGTGGAGTTGTAAGTGTCAATGTTACAGATGCTGATGCTCATGCGTGGGTTGAAGTATATGTAAAGAATAAGGGATGGCAGGTTGTCGATGTAACACCATATTCCGATGAAGAACCGGACACAGGTGGAATACTTGGAATGTTTATGAGATTTATCGGACAAAATGGCAGGCAGTCAGCCAGACAAAATCAGAGCACCGGAGTTGATACAAAAAAGATGCAGAATGCTACAAGAGATGTTTCATTAAGTATTCTGACTGCGCTTATTGCAACAGCAGCAATTGTGTTGTTTATCCGTTATGTAGTAAAATGTCTTATTTATACAGTAAGATATTTCAGAGCAGATATCAATAAGAGACTGTTGATAAAATATAACAGGTATGTCCAAAAAATTGGATATAGGAATAAAGGAATAAGAGAATGTATTAACTTCAGAGAACAGATTGAATGGCTTACAGACAATGAACTTATACATTTGCAGGAAAAAGACAGGATAAAACTGATACAGCTTTTGGAGCAGGCGGCATTTTCAAATAAGACTATTGGAAGGGATGATGCCGGATGGGTTGTTCAAAAGATTAAGAGAAAGAATTAAGCAGGAAATGCAGTAAAAAATGAATGGCTGAACTGTTACAAAAATTATACGATACGTCAAATATGCTCTTGACATTTTATATAGTATTTTAGTATAGTAAAGTGTAATGAGCAAAAAGCAATGATGAAGAGGAGTACATGACAGTACACCATAAGAGAATGTGATTCATAGGCTGGAAGATCACTTGGAATGTATGTCATGGAAGGTAGCTTCGGAGCAGTAAATCTGAAACGATAAAAGATATGATATCTGATTTACATATCGTATCTGGATAATTTATCAAATCGGAGAGTAGGATTTACCGGTTCATCCCGTTATAGATGTATGAGATAGTAAATTTTTACTGTAATCAAAGGTGGTACCGCGTATATTCGCCCTTTGCCGTTTGGCAGAGGGCTTTTTTACTTTATAGGACTTTATACTATAAAGCAAAAAACGCTTTGCGAGTGATGCGTTTACATTATAAGAAATTCATTTTTGACACCTTGATCAAGAAAGGAAATCATTATGGCAAAGGAATTAGAGAAGAATTATAACCCTGCCGACATAGAGCAGAGGACTTATGACAAATGGATGGAGAAAAAGTATTTTCATGCAGAGGTTGATAGAAGTAAGAAACCTTTTACAATAGTTATGCCTCCTCCAAATATCACAGGACAGCTTCATATGGGACATGCCCTTGACAATACTCTTCAGGATATTCTTATCCGTTTTAAACGTATGCAGGGATATGCAGCACTTTGGGTTCCGGGAACTGACCATGCTTCTATAGCTACAGAGGCAAAGGTTGTTGAAAAACTCAAAGAACAGGGAATAAACAAAGAGGATATAGGTCGTGAAAAGTTCCTTGAACATGTATGGGACTGGAAGAAGCAGTATGGCGGACGTATCGTAGAACAGCTTAAGAAAATCGGTTCTTCATGTGACTGGGACAGAGAACGTTTCACAATGGATGAGGGTTGCAGCAAAGCAGTTAAAGAAGTATTCGTAAAATTATACAATAAAGGTCTTATCTATAGAGGTGAGCGTATAATCAACTGGTGTCCTCACTGTCTTACATCAATCTCTGATGCAGAGGTTGAGTATGAGGATCAGGCAGGTCATTTCTGGCATCTTCGTTATAAGACAACAGATGGTACAGGATATATTGATCTTGCTACAACACGTCCTGAAACACTTCTTGGTGATACAGCAGTAGCAGTTAATCCAAAAGATGAAAGATATAAGGATATGGTTGGAAAGACACTTGATCTTCCTATCGTACACAGACAGATTCCTATAATTGCAGATGATTATGTAGACATGGAATTTGGTACTGGTGTTGTTAAGATTACACCGGCTCATGACCCTAACGATTTTGAAGTAGGACTTCGTCACAATCTTGAAGTTATCAATGTTCTTACAGATGATGCTAAGATCGTGGATGATTATCCAAAATATGCCGGAATGGATAGATACGAAGCTCGTAAAGCAATCGTAGCTGATCTTGAAGCAGAGGGGGCTCTTATAAAGATAGAAGATCATGAGCATAATGTTGGTACATGTTATCGTTGTGGTACAACAGTAGAGCCAAGAGTTTCAAAGCAGTGGTTTGTTAAGATGGAAGAGCTTGCCAAGCCTGCTATTGAAGCTGTTAAAAAGGGTGATACAAAATTTGTTCCACCTCATTTTGACAAGACATATTATCACTGGCTTGAAAATATCAGAGACTGGTGTATCTCACGTCAGCTATGGTGGGGTCATCAGATACCAGCATTTTACTGTGATGACTGCGGCGAAATGGTAGTTACAAAAGAAAAGAGCGCAGTATGCCCTAAGTGTGGCAAGCCAATGCGTCAGGACCCTGATACACTTGATACGTGGTTCTCATCAGCTTTATGGCCATTCTCAACACTTGGCTGGCCTGACAAGACAGAAGAACTTGACTTCTTCTATCCAACAAGCACTCTTGTAACAGGATATGACATCATATTCTTCTGGGTTATAAGAATGATGTTCTCAGGTCTTGAACAGACAGGAAATGTACCATTCAATACTGTCCTGATTCATGGACTTGTACGTGATTCACAGGGACGTAAGATGAGTAAATCACTCGGCAATGGTATCGATCCACTTGAGGTTATCAACAAATACGGTGCAGATGCCCTTAGATTTACACTTGTAACAGGTAATGCACCCGGCAACGATATGCGTTTTTACTGGGAGCGTGTTGAGGCAAGCCGTAACTTTGCCAATAAAGTCTGGAATGCGTCACGTTTCATAATGATGCATCTTGGAGACAATACAATTACAGAGCCTGCATACGAAGATCTCGCTACAGTTGATAAGTGGATACTCTCTGCTGTAAATACTCTTGCAAAAGAAGTTACAGACAACATGGAGAAGTACGAACTTGGTATAGCTGTTCAGAAGATAAATGATTTTGTATGGACTGAGTTCTGTGACTGGTATATTGAATTTGTTAAGCCACGTCTTTTTGCCAAAGATGAAGATCAAAAATCAGCCAACGCTGCATTCTGGACACTTAAGACAGTTCTTATCAATTCTCTTAAACTCCTTCATCCATATATGCCATTTATCACAGAAGAAATATTCTGTACACTTCAGTCAGAAGAAGAGTCAATTATGATCTCAAGCTGGCCGGAGTTTAAGGCAGAATGGGACAACAAAGAGGCAGAAGTACAGGCTGAACTTATGAAGGCAGTTACACGCGGTATAAGAAATATCCGTACAGAGATGAATGTAGTTCCATCACGTAAAGCAAAAGTTTATATCGTAGCTGATGACAAAGAAACTGCTGATAAGCTTTCATCACTTGTTGACTCATATAAACATCTTATATCAGCATCAGAAGTTGCAGTACAGATGGATAAAACAGGAATTGAAGATAACGCTGTATCAGTAGTTATCGATAAAGCAACAATTTACATGCCACTTGCAGATCTTGTTGATTTTGAGAAGGAAAAAGAACGTCTTCTGAAAGAAAAGAAACGTCTTGAAGGAGAACTTAAGCGTGTCAATGGTATGTTAAGCAATGAGAAATTCATGAGCAAAGCTCCTGAGAAAAAGATTGCAGAAGAAAAAGCAAAACTTGCCAAGTACGAGGCAATGATGAGCAAGGTTGAGGAAGAGTTAGCTGCAATGAACTAAGGATAAAGGCGTCAGTTCCTAAATGGAACTGGCGTTTTATATTCCGGAAAAATGTTATAACATTCAAGCCTTTTATTTCTGTTATTCAATTTTTAAGTTTTGATTAACTTCTTTGCCAATCCTTGCATTATAAAATAAAGTCGTATATACTTATTATAAGTATCTATTTTCTATAAAAAAGGAGGAGATTATTATGAAAGACATTCCTTCAAATTCTTTTATGAGTGATATCGAAGTTACTTTTTCAGAGGATGAATCAGAGGCATTCATTACTTTGCGTGCGCCAAAAGGCGGAGAAGAGTACAAAGAGTCGCAAATTGCTGCGCTGTTAAAGGATGCCGGTGTTGCATATGGCATTGATTTTGATGCGATAAAAGAGACGGTTTCACAGAAAATCTACAATAAGCCATTTAGAGCCGCTGTCAATAAGAAACCTGAAGACGGTACAGACGGCTGGTTTGAATTCCTTTTTAAAACAAATATAGATACTAAGCCTAAGATATTGAAAGATGGTTCTGTCGATTATTCTTCATATGGAGAAGTTCCAACTGTTGAAGAAGGGCAGGAGATTGTAAGATATCACAGGGCTATACAGGGAGTTGACGGAGTAAGTGTAAAAGGTGAAACGATAGTTGCCAAAAAGGGAAAAGATTTGGCAAAGCTTAAGGGGCGTGGATTTTATCTCGATGAAAAAGGTGAGATATACTATGCAAAATACGATGGTAAGATAACGTATATAGATGAACGTCTTGTAATAGATAAGGAACTGGTTATAGAAGGCGATGTTTCATATACAACGGGCAATGTAGAATTTCAGAATGATGTACATATCAGGGGTAGTGTATTGACAGGTGTGAAGATAACATCTCTTAAAGGTTCAATAATTGTTGACGGGTATGTAGAGTCTGCTGTTCTTTTAGCAAAGCACAATGTTGTTTTAAAGAATGGTATGCAGGGCAATGGTAAAGGTTCTATTGAGGCAGGGGGAGATGTTACTGGCAAGTTCTTTGAACAGGTAAGCATTAAGGCATCAGGTGATGTTAAGGCCAATGCCATCATGAATTCTAATATTGTTTGTGGTCAGGATGTAATTGTATCCGGCAGATATGGCATTATCATAGGTGGTTACATTAAGGCAACGAGGTATATAAAAGCTACTATTATAGGCAATATGTCAGAAGTCAGGACAGTAGTAGAAACTGGTGTTGATGGTGATTTATTTGCAATACTTGCAAAATGTGAGCAGGAAAAGGCAAAGGCAGAGATAACTGTTGATAAGATCAATAAGGCTATAGAGCAGGTAAATATTGTTCTTGAAAAGACGGATAGGAGTGATCTTAAGGAAAAAAAGATTATACTTATGCGCAACAAAATAGAAAAAGATACACTTATCAACAAATATACAAAAGAAAAGCAGGATATTGTCGAAAAGATGGGTAAAGCAAATCTTGCCAGAGTGACTATAGATAAAGTAATATATCCAGGAACAATGGTTATAATCAATGGAATGAAGGCATCTGTCGATGATATGTGCAGTCATGTTGAGTATGCAAGGAGAGGTCCGGGTATAATTGTATATAATATTGGGGAATAGATATTGTCACATTATAGGTGTGAACAGTTACTTTGTAGGCAGTATTGTCGATAATTGCGACGAATAAGAATTGATGATTATCAGGAGGTAGTGTAAGATGGATTTTGAAGCTGAGTTAGCTAAGTTTCAGCCAAGTCTCGATATTGAGCAGGCAGAGGATGCTATATATGGAAATAATACAACAGATGTGACGGATTTAATTCAGAGTATTTTGAAAGAGAATGTGACATCTGACAGCAAAAAAAATAATGATATAGAGTGGGTGGAGAAATAATGAATTGTCCAAGATGCAATGCTGCAGTAGCATTTACTAAATCAAGGTGTGATAATTGCGGACAGGATCTTGTTTCTTACCGCAAAGTAGTTAGCCTTTCAAATATATATTATAATAAAGGATTAAGTCAGGCAAAGGTACGGGATTTATCTGGTGCGATATTATCATTAAAGCAGAGTTTACAGTTCAATAAACTGAATACCAATGCCAGAAATCTTCTCGGTCTTATTTATTATGAAGAGGGAGAGATAGTGGCGGCTCTTAGTGAGTGGGTTATTAGTAAACATTTCCAGAATGCCAATAATGACGCTGAATATTATATAAAAGAAGTTCAGGCAAACCCAAATAAATTGGAGATGCACAGCCAGACTATCAGAAAATACAATTCTGCGTTAAATTCAGCAAAACATGGCGATGAGGATATGGCGATTATACAGCTTAAAAAAGTTGTCAATACCAATCCAAAATTTATACGTGCCAATCAGCTTCTTGCACTGCTTTATATGATGACAGGAAAGAAGGAAAACAGAACACGCGCAATGCGTATTCTTAATAATATAAGTAAGGTGGATGTAACCAATACGACCACAATACGTTATATGAAGGAACTGTCAGATGTGCACCTCAAGTCAGAGCCGGTACCAAAACCGGAGAAAAAAGAGGAGACAAGAAAGACACTTCCAAGAGTTGATGCGGATGCATATAAAACAATAACACCATATAAAGAGGAACGTCCATCAGTGCTTCCTTTTGTAAATGTTCTTGTTGGTGTTATCATTGGTCTTGCTGTTATGTATTTCCTTGTTATTCCACATATAAAGTCCAATCAGGCAAATGTCAAGAATGACAATTTCAAGCAGTACAGTGAGAGTCAGGCATCAGAAGACAGTGATGCGTCTTCTTTAAAGAATGAAAATACAAAGCTTCAGGCACAGGTTGATGATCTTAAATCGCAGCTTGATAAACTTCAGGGTGGAGATGGTACATCAGACAATCCTGTAGATGGAGAAACATTACTTGACATGTACAATGACCTGTTTGCAGCCGTACAGTTATATATGGACAATAAGCCGGACGAAGCTTCAGATAAACTTGTAAATGTTAAGGAAGAAAATCTTACAAGCGATGAAGCTAAGAAATTATATGAAAAGATTAAGACTGAAACATTTGGCAATGCTACTGTTAAGTATTTTGAAGCCGGCAGGGATGCATATAATGGCGAAGGCGATTATACAGGCAAACAGAATTATGATACAGCTATAGAACTTCTCAATAAAGCTATTGAATATGACGAGACCAATACTGATGCAATGTATTTCTTAGGTCGTTGTTATCAGAAAAAGGGAGAGAATGACAAAGCAAAAGAATATTATAATCAGATAATCAATGATTATCCGGATTCCCAGAGAGTACCGGAAGCAAAAGCAAAGCTTAGTCAGCTTGGCTAAATATGTTAGTTGCATTACTGTTATTGTATGCACTAACGATGCGTACAGTAACACATAATTACTTAATGATTAAGATAAAGGCAGAGACCTGTCAGAATATACCTAGTATATTTTGACAGGTCTTTTGTCGTATAAGAAATCTTTTATTTTACTTTGTTTTACAGGAATGCAAAAATATATTTTTAGGAGGAATATTATGCAGAAGGAAGAAACAGCATTAACTCTTCATTATGAATTAAAAAATAACTGTCTAGTTATATATATTACAGATGACCTTGACCACCATGCTGTAGGATATCTGCGTGAAAGGTCTGACAGACTGATTGATGCAGGTGATATACGCAATGTAATATTTGATTTTAAAGATGTGACATTTATGGACAGTTCGGGTATAGGACTTATTATGGGGCGTTATAAGAAGGTGGTGTTCATCGGAGGCAGAGCAGCAGTTACCAATATAGGAAAGTCGGTTGACCGCATATTTAAAATGTCAGGATTGTATAAAATAATAGAAAAATATAATACGCCACAGGAAGCTGTAGAGGCATTTTCAGCGAAAGGCAGAATGGAGTAGATGATGAAGATAGAATTTGAAAGTTGTTCAGAGAATGAAGCATTTGCAAGAACAGTAGTTGCTGCATATATTACAAGGTTAAATCCTACTCTTGAGGAAATATCAGATGTGAAAACAGCAGTATCCGAGGCTGTCACAAACTGTATTATTCATGGATATGATGGCGGCGATGGGGTGATACATATGGAATGTACTATAGATGAAAGCAAAGTAACAATTGTGATAGAAGATTACGGTACAGGAATAGAAGACATTGAAAAAGCGATGGAGCCATTATATACGACAAAACCGGAGTGGGAGCGTTCCGGAATGGGATTTGCGTTTATGGAGGCATTTATGGACGAATTAGATGTCGAGTCGGTTTACCATAAGGGAACAAAGATTACTATGAAAAAAACAATAGGAAAGGAGACAGAGAGTGACTGACAGCGTGACTGGCATGTGCACGATATGCGCAGAGAAAGTGCGCAGAAATGAGGAGTAATATGGACGATACAATGGATTTACTTAAGAGAGCACGAGCTGGAGATAGAAATGCACGCGATAAAATGGTTGAAACAAATATAGGTCTTGTATGGAATATAGTAAGAAGATTTACAGGAAGAGGATATGAGGCAGAAGATATATTTCAGATAGGATGTATAGGTCTTATCAAAGCGATAGACAATTTTGATATGCGTTTTAAAGTTAAATTTTCAACATACGCAGTACCAATGATAACAGGGGAAATAAAACGTTTTTTGAGAGATGACGGCATGATTAAAGTGAGCCGTACTCTTAAGGAGAATGGATGGAAAATAAAAAAAGCATCAGATGAACTTAGTCAGAAATACGGACGTAATGCAACAATAAATGAAATTGCTGCTGTAACAGAATTACAGCCGGAAGATATAGTTATGGCGATGGAAGCTAACAGCGAAGTTGATTCTATATATAGAACGGTCTATCAGTCAGAGGGAAAGGAAATTTATATGATAGACCAGATAGTAAAAAATACTCAAGGAAGTGCTGTATATGATTCTGTTGCCGGACTTGAATCCGGAAGGAATATAGGAAGCAATGGAAGTGCATATGATGAAGAAAAAGAAAAACTGCTGGATCATATGATGCTTTCGGATGCGCTTAAGGGGTTGGAAGAAAAAGAGCGAAAATTAATTGAGTATAGATATTATAATGATATGACACAGAGTGAAGTTGCAAAAAAACTAGGGATAAGTCAGGTTCAGGTGAGCAGATTAGAGAAAAAAATACTTAAAAATATGAGGTTGAATATTTTTGCAACATAATTAAACATATGAATAATTTTTTTATTACAAGCCATACTATTCGTAGTCTAAAAAAATAGAAAGTAGAAAATTGTTAATGGCATAGGCTGCTAAGTGCAGATTACGGTGAACGTAAGAAATCTGCAATCATTAACAAAGCTTTCGGATTGGAGAAAAAGATGCGAAAAAATAAAGTATGGCTTGTTGCTATTATATTTGGAATTATGCTTGTAACCACAGTTTGTTATATAACATCTGTAAAAAATGCCAAGACATCATATGCCAATGGCAGAGTTGTTGAAAATACTATTGACAGGACAGTATATCCTGACAATGATGATGCTGTAAAAGCATACAAACAAAATACAGGAGCCAGTCGATGCTGTTAATGTTTTACAATATATAGATGATACAATAGGAGAGGATTATAGATAGTTATGAGAGATGGCGTTGTATATTTAAAAACTGAACAGTGTTTACAGGTAGTCAATAAAAGAATAACTCTTCAGGATGTTGCAGAGATATATACCAATGACAATAATCTAAAAAAAGAAATAGGCGGGATTATAATATATACGGCAAAAGGATCACAGGATGAGAAAATTGTATTTTCTGTAATGAAGATAATCGAAATGATACACAAGATAAGGTCAGATATAATTGTTGAATGTATAGGAGAGCCGGATTTTATTGTAGAATACAGGATTCCAAATCCACCAAATAATCTTTGGAAGTATACAAAACTTGTAGTAGTTATTCTGATAGTATTTTTTGGTTCTGCATTTACGATCATGACATTTAATACTGATGTAAGTGTAGGTGATGTATTTGACGATTTCTATTATCTTGTAACAGGAACAAAAAAAGACGGTGGGTCTGCATTGGAGATTGCATACAGCATAGGGATTCCAATCGGTATACTCGGATTTTACAATCATTTCAATCATTCCAAATTAAGAGAAGATCCAACACCTATTCATATAGAAATGAGAAATTATGAGGAAGAAACCAATAAAGCGATAATACAGGACGCATCAAGAGAAGGAAAAGTAAAAAAGTAATGCGGGAATGGAGGAAAATATGAATCCATTAAGTATAGTTTTGCAGATAATTATAGGATTTGCAGGCGGAATTGCTGTGGCAGGCGGAACGTTTGCGCTTATAACAATACTTGGAATAATACCGAGAATGGGAGCTAGATGCAGGCTGACAGAATATATATATCAGTTTGAATCAGCCATTGCAGCAGGAGGAACTATAGGCAGTCTGATTGTTATATATAAATTTGATATTCCGGTTGGAATTGCCGGAGTTATTATATTTGGAATATTTGCCGGAATATTTGTAGGAAGCCTGTCTATGGCACTTGCAGAATGTCTCAAGGTAATTCCAATACTTTTTGAGAGAGTAAAATTACAGACAGGAATGTCTGCAATGATAATAGCAATGGCTCTTGGAAAAGGGTTTGGTACATTATATCAGATGTATTTTATGGAATAACTTTAAAAGCTTAGTAAAAATATCAGTAAAGAGGCTGTATATTTACAGCGGGAACTAGTACATCGAATAATAAGTAACCAGCAGTTTAGAAAGAACGGAGGAGCAATATGAATGAGAAAGACATTACAAAACCGGATATAAAAGAAGTTCTAAATGAAAAAGATAGTAATCTTCAGAAAAAGAAATACAATGAATATGTAAAGAATATGACACCAAAGAATAATATCTTCTACAATTGTTTAAAAGCCTTTATCGTGGGTGGTGCCATCTGTGCACTTGGTGAAGGTCTTAATCAGATGTACCGGAGTTTTGGCAATGATGAGGAGCTCGCTGGGATGTATGGAATGATGACTCTTATAGGATTAAGTATAATTCTTACAGGATTTAATATATACCAGAAGCTTGGACAGTTTGCCGGTGCGGGAAGTATTGTTCCGATAACGGGATTTGCCAATTCCGTTGTTGCTCCGGCTATAGAGTATCAGGCAGAAGGTGATGTATTTGGTGTAGGCTGTAAGATATTTACAATAGCGGGACCGGTTATACTTTACGGTATATTTTCAAGCTGGGTGCTTGGTGTGATTTACTGGATATACAACCTTATAACGGGATAGAGCAGGGCGTTGCATCGGATGGTGTAACGCCCTGGCTTTATTGCAGGGAGTTGAGATAGGAAATTACTATGCGGTATTGTCGCATCAGCAAGTAAGAAAATCTTAATAATATTTATAATGTATATATGTTGACAACATATATTATACGACATATAATATCAAACAATAAATAATATTGGTTGAAAGAAAGGAGGTCCTGATATGGTTTTTCAGTTAGGTGCAACACTTCTTGATGCATGTGTGCTGGCTGTTGTATCACAGGGGGATACATATGGATATGTGCTTACGCAAAGTATAAAGAAAATAGTTGATATATCTGAATCGACACTTTATCCGGTGTTAAGACGTTTGCAGAAAGAAGGTTGTCTTATTACATATGACCAGCCTTATATGGGTAGAAATAGAAGATATTACAGGATAACAGATACAGGACTTAACAGGCTTGCATACTATAGAAAAGAATGGAAAGTGTATTCTGAAAGTATTGATTCTCTGCTTGGAGATACGCTGCTGCATACACCAGAAGATGTAAAGCAGCAGGAGTCAGAAAATGTAAATATTTTATCAGAATCAGATATTTGAGGCAGATATGGATAATATAGAAAATTTAGGAGTATGTGAAAGAAAGGTGTGAGCGTTTATATGACAAGAAAAGAATTTATGAATGAACTTGATTACAGATTGAGGTCATTTCCGGAAAATGAAAGGATGGATGCACTTAATTATTATGAGGAATATTTTGATGATGCAGGTGTTGGACCGGATGACAAAGTACCAGAGGGAATGCAGCCTATCAAAGAGATAGTAGCACAGCTAAGATCAGAGTACATAGACAGGGCAGCCATGGAGAAGCCAAAAACTGTGAAAAATGGAATATCGGCTGTGTGGATTGCAATACTTGGAATATTTGCAGCACCGATAGCACTTCCGATACTGATAGCTGTTCTAGCTATAGTATTTGCAATTTGTGTAACCATAGCGGCATTACTATTTGCGGGCATTGTATCAGGAGTTGCAATAGCAGGTTCTGGAATTTTCTGTGTAGGGGCGGCACTTCCTGTGTTTACATCAAGTCTCGCATCAGGAATATTCACAGTTGGAATTGGATTAATGTTATTTGGTGCAGGTATATTACTGCTTTTGCTTATAGTATACCTTGTTAGAATAAGTTGTTATGGAATAGTAAGAATCTTTAGATTCATCACCAACAGATTCAGCAGAAAATAGAAAGAGAGGGAAGCGAAATGAATAGATTTGCAAAAATTGTATTGATTATAGGGATTGGTGCTTTAATAGCAGGTGGAATCCTATGTGCAGGAAGTATATCAACAGGGAAGGTTGATGTTGTTACCATAGCCAATAATGGAGCGAAGAAGGAAAAGAATAAAAGATATAACATTGAAAAGACAGAAATTGAAGCATTTGATGAATTTTTAATAGATGCAGATGCTGTAAATGTAAAGACCATAAAAGGCAATAAATTTGCAATAGAATATCATGGATATTGGAAACCGGAATACAAATGTGAAAACGGAAAACTTACATTTCAGCTTAAAGGAACACATAATGTTACTCTGGACGAAGGAATAAAGTCATTTTTTAACGTACATGGTGATAACAATAAATTGAAAATTTATATACCGGATGGTGCAAAGTTCAAAAAAGGTGAGATAACAGCAGATGCAGGTAATGTAGATGTATCAGAATTAACAGTAGACAATTTTAAGATAGAGGCAGATGCAGGCAACGTAAAGATGGATTCTGTCGATGTACAGAATTGTGAGATAGATGTAGATGCAGGCAATATAAAAATAGAGGATTCTGTTGTAAAGAATGTAAAGATGGAAGCTGATGCAGGTAATATAAAACTTTTGAATGTTGTGACAGATGTAGCAAAAATGGAAGCATCAATGGGCAATATAAAGGCCGAGATAAAAGGTAACAGGGATGATTATGATATTAATGTAGATAACAGCCTTGGAGATGTAAAGGTTGATGGCAGCAAAGTTGGAAGTCTGAAGGAAAAGACCGGCAAAGATAAAAAAATTAATATAGAAAATGATATGGGAAATGTTAAGATATCATTTAAGTAAAAAATAAATTATAACCGATAATCTATAAAACAATAACTCTGCGAATATGCAGGGTTATTGTTGATTTATGGGTAAACTTATTGTTTAATATAAATTGATAATAAATTTGATATAAAAGGAGATTTATATGGGTAAATTATATATAACAAGACATGGCCAGACAATCTGGAATGTGGAAGGAAAGGTATGTGGCGCAACCGATATAGAACTTACAGAACTCGGCCACAATCAGGCGTGTGAGCTTGGGGAATATATAAAAAATAATTCTGATATTCATATTGATGAGATAGTAGCTTCACCGCTTACAAGAGCTAAGAATACCGCAGAGCATATTGCAGAAAAAACAGGTATACCGATGCATACGGACGAGAGGATAAGAGAGCAGAATTTTGGCAAATATGAAGGTGGCGGCAGAAGATCAGAAGAATTTCTTGAAGCAAAGTGCCATTTTGTGGACAGCTTTGAAGGCGGAGAATCAATGCTAAGAGTAGCACAACGTGTTTACAATCTTCTTGATGAAATTAAATCTCATCAGGATAAAACATATCTTATAGTAGCACACAATGGAATTGCAAGAATTATACATTCATATTTTTATGATATGGGAAACGATGAATTTTCAACACATTCTATGAAAAATTGTGAACTTATGGAGTATAATTTTTGATCGGTATTACGATGTCAAAGTGTACCTGTACCAGTAAACAATTTCACGAACATTAGGAGGACATATATGTATTATATAGGAAATCATTTATCATCATCAAAAGGATATGCAGCAATGGGCAGAGCTGCCGTAAAGCTTGGCGGCAATACATTTGCATTCTTTACAAGAAATCCGAGAGGCGGAAAAGCTAAGGCAATAGATCCGGCTGATATAGAAAAGTTTCTTAAAGAAGCTGAAGAAAATAAGCTTGGAAAATTAGTCGCACACGCACCATATACTATGAATCTTTGTGCGGCAAAAGAAGATATAAGAAATTATTCAAGGGAAATGTTTGCTGATGATATGAAACGCATGGAATATACACCGGGTAATTATTATAATTTCCATCCAGGTTCACATGTCGGACAGGGTGCGGAAGCCGGAATAGATATGATTACAGATGCGCTCAACAGTGTTCTGACAAAGGAGCAGACTACAACAGTTCTTCTTGAAACCATGGCAGGTAAGGGAAGTGAGGTCGGAAGAACATTTGAAGAAATTCGGGCAATAATTGACAAAGTAGAGCTTGAAGAAAAGCTTGGAGTTTGTCTTGATACATGCCATATCTGGGATGGTGGATACGATATAGTAAACGATTTAGATGGTGTGCTTGAAGAATTTGACAGGGTTATCGGGCTTGACAGACTTAAAGCAGTTCATTTCAATGACAGTATGAATGAATGTGGCGCACATAAAGACAGACATGAGAAAATAGGCAAGGGAAAAATAGGGCTTGAAGCTATGAAACGTATAGCATGTCATCCACTTCTCGCTGGAAAGCCATTTATACTTGAAACACCTAATGATGATGCCGGATATGCAGAAGAAATAGCTCTTTTCAAGAGCTGGATGGAGGAATAGATGGAACGTAATGTTGATATGAATGAATTGTCTGATGGCAAGAGATATATAAGTAACGATATGGTCAAAATAGGATGCGGAGACTGTCTTGGCTGTTCAGCCTGCTGCCTAGGAATGGGAAAATCCATTGTACTGGATCCGTTTGATATATATCGTCTTACAGTTCTTCGTGGAAGAACATTTGAAAAGCTTATGCAAAAGCACATTGAGTTAAATGTGGTCGATGGAATTATACTGCCGAATCTTAAGCTTGCGGGTGAAAGTGAGTCCTGTACTTATCTTGATAAGGCAGGAAGGTGCAGCATACATCAGTACAGACCGGGAATGTGCAGAATGTTTCCTCTTGGAAGAATATATCATGACAGAACGTTTGATTACTTTTTACAGAAGAATGAATGTGTCAAAGAAGGAACGAGAACCAAAGTTAAGATAAAGAAATGGCTTGATACAGACAATCTTTCACGATATGAGGAGTACATATCAGAGTGGCACTATTTATTAAAGGACATAGAGAAATTCATGAAGGAAAAAGGCAATGACAATACCAACAAAGATATAAATATCTATCTTTTGCAGACATTTTTTATGGTGCCATATACAAAGGAGGATTTTTATAAACAGTTTGAAGAGCGTATATCCAATGCGAAGAGAGCACTGGCAAGTCTTGGCGTGGTATGCATATGATAGAATTGTGAAAGGATAAAAAATGAGAATACCGGAATATTTAAAAAAAGGTGGAAAGATAGGTTTTGTTGCGCCATCATTTGGATGCAATATAGAACCATATAAAAGTGGATTTGAGAATGCACAGAAAAAGTTTACCGAGATGGGATATAGAATAGATATCGGGCCAAACTGTTATGAAGGAAGTGGAATAGGAATAAGTAATACTCCTGAAAAATGTGGTGATGAGATAAATGAGTATCTTGGAGAAGCAAAAGATGATGTAATCATATCATGTGGCGGCGGCGAGCTGATGTGTGAAGTCCTCGATTACATCGATTTCAAAAAGATAAAAGATGCAAAGCCTACATGGTATATGGGATTTTCTGACAATACCAATCTTACATTTCTTCTTCCTACATTATGTGATACGGCAGCAATATATGCACCATGTGCGCCTGCTTTTGGTATGAGTGAATGGCATCCTGCAATCAATGATGCGTATCATATACTTACCGGCGGGATAAAAGAAGTTCATGGTTATGATAAGTGGGAGCTGGACTCGCTTAAGGATGAAGAAAATCCACTTGTGCCATACAATACAACAGAAAAAAGAGTGTTAAAGATTTTTAATAAAGGCAGACTGCAATCGGAAAAATCTTTTGAAAAAGAATCAGGTAAAGTAGAAGAAGTAATTGTAGAGGGGCGTCTGATAGGAGGATGTCTTGACTGCCTGAGTAATCTGGTTGGTACAAAATATGACAAGGTAAGAGAATTTAATAAAAAGTACAAAGAAGATGGGATAATCTGGTTTATGGAATCATGTGACCTTAACAACATGAGTATGCGTCGTGCTATGTGGCAGTTAAAAAACGCAGGCTGGTTTGAGCATGTAAAGGCATTTCTTATAGGGAGACCATTATATTATGGTCATGATGATTTTGGACTTGATCATTATCATGCATTTTATGATGTAATAAAAGAACTTGATGTCCCTGTGATAATGGATCTTGATATAGGTCATCTTCCTCCTATGATGCCTATGATATCGGGGGCAAAGGCACAGGTAAAAGTAAGTGGCAATGATATAAATATTAAATACCGTATATAAATTGACAGAAAGAGGGTCTTTTAAATGATACAGGATCTGGAAAGCGGCAGACTTGCCAATGAGTACAAAGATAAAAAAATAACATCAGATGACAGTGTGATAGTCTTTGCCGGAAGAGAAGTTCTTATTGGGAGAGATGATGATAATAATTTAAGCCTGCCCATATTTTCGGACTTTAGAAAATACATAGAAGAGAGAAAGTTAAGTAAATCTGATTTTCAGTATGCATTTGAAATAGCGGGCTGCAATTATTTTCTGCTTCTTTCATATAAAATTGACATTGATGCAGTCAATAAGGAAGAAAATGTTGATATAACTTCAGAAAATAAGGTTCAGTGTGGAAAGAACTTCAATTATGAAAAAGTATCATCTATACGCCAGCTTATCTCAAAGGATATATGTTTTGCAGTTATGACTGCATATCATCTTTATATATGGTATAGGGACAATCAGTTTTGCGGAAGATGCGGATGCAGAGTTAAACATGACAATGTAGAACGTATGCTTAAGTGTGAAAAATGCGGCAATATGATATATCCCAAAATTGCTCCGGCAGTAATCGTTGCAGTAACTGATGGTGACAGAATACTTATGACAAAGTATGCTTTGACAAGAGAATATCAGAAATATGCACTTATTGCCGGATTTACAGAGATAGGCGAGACGGCTGAAGAAACTGTTCAGAGGGAAGTTATGGAAGAAGTAGGCATACATGTAAAAAATATAAAATATTATAAAAGTCAGCCATGGGGAATTGCAAGTAATCTTTTGATGGGATTTTTTGCTGAACTGGATGGTGATAAGACGATTAAGCTTGATGAAGATGAGCTTTCCTGTGCAGAGTGGTTTAAAAGAGAGAATATGCCGGCTCATGACGATGGAATAAGTCTTACAAGAGAGATGATGGGTGTATTTGAGGATAAAGAAAAATTTGATGTACTAAGTAAGAAATCATCGTGATATCTGCACTTAAAATAATCACAGGTGACTATGCTTTTCGGTGAATAAAATCCTGTAATTCTGCAATCATAATTAGTAACTACTTAATAGATCACTGTATAGACTTAAGCAGAACATTTGCTGTCAGATTACACAAATATGTAAGCTGTATATTGCTGTAAGAAAATTTGTGTCTATAGTTAAAGGAGGTATGTTATATAATTATGAATAAAAAGCAGATGGGTAAACAAAGCATTAAATTCAGACATCCGCCATATATACGTGGGGCGGCAGCAATAGTCGGAAGTAAAGAAGCAGAAGGACCATATGGTAAATATTTTGATAAGGTTGAAGAAGATCCGGCAGCCGGGACAGACAGTTGGGAGGCAGCAGAGGGAAAGCTGCAGGAAATGGCTGCAAAGCTTGCAATATCAAAATCAGGCTGTAAAAACAGTGATATAAGATATGTTGTTGCAGGGGATCTTTTGGGGCAGCTTATGGCATCATCGTTTGGTCTTATGAATCTTGATATACCTATGTTTGGTGTATATGGTGCATGTTCAACAATGGGTGAATCAATAGCGATAGCATCGATGATAGCAGAGGGCGGTTTTGCGGACAATGTTCTTGCACTTACTTCAAGTCATTTTGCAAGTGCAGAGAAGCAGTTTCGATTTCCCAACAGTTATGGCACACAGCGTCCCAAAGCAGCTACATGGACTGTAACAGGAAGTGGAGCGGTTGTTATATCATCATCTGGTATAACTGATGATATGCCGGGAAGTTTTAAAAGTGACAGGCTTCCGGGCAAAGAGATAATGTCTGAGAAAAATAAGGTTCATATAGCAGGAATAACTACGGGGAAGGTAATTGATTTTGGAATCAAGGACAGTATGAATATGGGAGCGTGTATGGCACCCGCAGCCGGAGAAGTGATTGTCCAGCATTTTATCGATTTCGGAATGAGGCCTGAACAATATGATAAAATTATAACAGGAGATCTTGGCAAAGTTGGTAAGGATATACTCATTGATATAGTTAAAAGCAAAGGGTATGACATATCAGAAAATTATATGGACTGCGGTATCGAAATTTATGGTGAAGATCAGAATGTACAGGCAGGTGGAAGTGGTTGTGGATGCAGTGGGACAATGCTTGCCGGATATATATTAAAAATGCTTGAATCAGGTGAATGGAAACGTGTTTTATTTGTTCCAACAGGTGCGCTTTTATCACAGGTAAGTTTCAATGAAGGTGAAAGTGTACCGGGAATTGCACATGGCGTTTTGCTTGAAAGGGGGAGCATATGAAATATATAATTGCATTTGTTATTGGAGGTCTTATCTGTGTAGCAGTACAGATCCTTATGGATACGACAAAACTTTTGCCGGGAAGAATTATGGTAATACTTGTGTGTACAGGAGCATTGCTCGGTGCAGTAGGATTGTATGAACCGTTTGCAAAATGGGCAGGAGCAGGAGCAACTGTCCCACTTTTGGGATTCGGCAATACACTATTTAAAGGTGTTAAAGAAGCAGTTGACAGTGAGGGATTTATAGGACTTTATAAAGGTGGTTTTAAGGCTTGTGCGGTCGGAGTTTCAACGGCTCTTTTGTGGGGGTATATTGCATCACTTATATTTAAACCAAAGGTAAAATCATAAAAATCAGGGACAGCACTGTTGTGACAAGAATCAATTTCGCTGTTCTATATCAAGCTGATATAGCCTAGTTGCAGATTTATC
>CAZFFA010000022.1:0-13094 GCA_964517955.1 uncultured Jutongia sp.
ATCACCAATAGTATATGTAAATAATCTGTAACCGTAAGAAACAGAGAATATCTAGGCAGAATTATAAAGGAAGCATTTTATATTGCACGTACAGGAAGACCAGGTCCTGTCGTTGTAGATATTCCGAAGGATATACAGGTTGCCATGGGTACAGAAGAATATCCAAAGGAAGTCAATATAAGAGGTTATAAGCCAAACGAAGGTGTTCATGTAGGTCAGATTAAAAAAGCAATAGGTGTTCTCAAGAAGGCGAAGAAACCTCTATTTTTGCTCGGTGGTGGTGTAAATCTTTCAGGTGCCAATGAGGTTATGACAAAACTTGTTGAAATTACAGGTGTTCCTGCTATAACAACAATCATGGGCAAGGGAGCGATACCAAGCACACATCCGCTTTATCTGGGAAATATAGGCATTCATGGAAGCTATGCGGCAAACAATGCAGTAAGTGAATGTGATGTACTTTTTTCTATAGGAACAAGATTCAATGACAGAATTACAGGCAAGATAAGTGAATTTGCAAAGAATGCAAAGATAATACATATAGATATAGATTCAGCATCTATTTCTAAAAATATAGTTGTAGATATACCTATTGTTGCTGATGCGAAGCTTGCTATTGAAAAACTTATAGAATATGCCACACCGCTTAATATAACTAAATGGTCAGAGCTTACTAAACAGTGGAAGAAAGATTATCCTATAAATATGGATAAATACGAAGGTCTTACTCCGGAAAAAGTTATAAAATATATAAATGATAACTTTGATAAACCAATTGTTTCTACAGATGTAGGACAGAATCAGCTTTGGACTACACAGTATCTTGATATTGAAAGCAATCACCAGCTTCTTACATCAGGAGGTCTCGGAACAATGGGTTATGGTTTTCCGGCAGCAGTTGGCGCAAAGATTGGCAATCCGGACAGAACAGTAATAGCTATATCAGGTGATGGTGGTATGCAGATGAACATTCAGGAGCTTGCTACAGCAGTTGCATATGAGCTTCCGCTTATACTTATAGTATTTAACAATGGTTATCTTGGCAATGTAAGACAGTGGCAGGAACTTTTCTTCAATAAGAGATATTCAAGTACATGCTTAAGATATAGAAAGAGCTGTGAAAGAGACTGTCAGAACAGGGATAAGTGCTGTCCTAAGTATACACCGGATTTTGTCAAGCTTGCAGAAAGCTATGATGCTTACGGAATCCGTATATTTAAAGAAGAAGAGATAAAGAAAGCATTTGACTATGCACTTGAACATAAGGATGCACCAACTATCATCGAATGTGTTATTGAGCGTGAAGCTGATGTATTTCCAATGGTTCCTACAGGTAAGACATTGAATGATATGATCATGGATTGTTAAAGACCAAAATTATTGTGGTGCAGATAAAAAAGCTGTACTATAGAACAATTTCAGAAAATATTTGATAAAAAAGGTTAAAGTGTCAAAAGATATATTGAATCAGGCAGGTGATATCAGCAAAAATCTTAAGACACATAAGAAAAATGGAGGCAGCATATGGAATTAAAAAAGAGATGGATATCATTATATGTAGAAAATCAGATTGGTGTACTTGCAAAAATATCGGGACTTTTTGCAGGAAAATCATATAACCTTGATACACTTACCGTTGGTGAAACAGAAGATCCGACTATATCACGTATGACAATAGGTCTTACAAGTGATGACATTACATTTGAGCAGATAAAGAAGCAGCTTAACCGCAATGTAGTAGTTATAAAGGTTATAGATTTTTCTGAAGTGCCTATTCACAAAAAAGAACTGCTTTATATACGTGTAAATAAGTGTTCTGAAAAAGATAAGTCTGAAATATTCAGAATAGCAAAAGTATTCTCACTTGAAATCATTGATTATGATAAATCTTCTGTTCTTATCCAGTGTGTTAAGACTGAGGACAAAAATAACGATATGATAGAATTGTTTAAGAAGACATTTATCAATAGAATTGAAGTGGTTCGTGGAGGAAGCGTTGCGATAGAGGCTATTTCGACAAAAGATGCATAGGTTGCTATGAAAAAATACTAGAAATTAAATAGTAAGTATATTATAATTAATCTGTAATTTAATCTGAAAACAAAAGTGTCAGGTGTTTTTTGAGGGAGTATTGCTTATCTGCAGATCTGATATTTTGATTTCTTCAATTAAATTGCATATTATTTTTATATGTATGGGAGGTAGAATATGACAGAGAAACAGTATAAAAAAGCACATAAAGCGGTATATCCTATAGTTGTTGTTCTGGCAGCAGTGCTGATTCTTATAACAGCGGGATTTATTGCGGAGAATGGGACAAGTTTTACATCCGTTATGCAGATTATTGGATATAGTCTGGCTATAGTAATTGCAACAGCAGCATTTATAAAGGATAAGGGAACCATAGGCGGAGCTATTGCAATGTGTACATGTAGTGTTTTGATATACGCAGTAGTCATGTGTTTCAATACATTACAGATAATGTTTATATTTGGAATACCTGTATTTTTTGTTGCAATGGCGTATCTGGATATGAAATTATTAGTTGTTGAGAATACTTTTATAGTGATCTTTTTCATTATCCAAAATATAAGATTTTATGTAAATCATACGATAGATTCAAATGTTACGGTAATTGGTGTGGTTATAGTTTTTGTAGGTGCTGTCGCATCAACAGGTATTTTGAAGATATTGTTTAATTTCTTTGAAGAAAATGTTGAGGTGATAAAGGAAACATCTGAAAAGAATCAGCAGGTCAATGATGTTATGAAAGATGTTGCCAAAAATCTCAGAAAACAGTTTGATGCAGCCAATGCTGCACTGGAAGTTCTCAAGGAATCGGTTGATCTTAATGACAGGTCTATAGAAAACATAGCTGAGAGTACAGAGAGTACGGCAGAGGCTATCCAGAAACAGGCTGAGATGTGTGGAGAAATCGATTCTGCAACGACTGATGCAGAGCAAAAGACAGAAGAGATGATAGATGCATCTGAAAAAACAAAAACGCTGGTCAATGAAGGTGCTGTAGTTATAGAAGAATTGAAAAAGCAGGCAGATATGGTAGGGGAAAATAATAAGAATACCGTAGAAGCTACTAAGAGACTTTCAAAGAAAGTGGAAGAGGTAGATGGCATAGTAGTAAGTATACTTGAGATATCAACACAGACAAATCTTCTTGCACTTAATGCATCGATAGAAGCAGCAAGGGCCGGTGAAGCAGGAAAGGGATTTGCGGTAGTAGCAGAAGAGATTCGTAAGCTTTCAGAAGAAACACAGGATGCGACCAACAAGATTACAGATATTATCAACCAGCTTGTAGCGGATGTTAATATCGCAAGCAGCAGTATAGAAGTATCAAGCGCATCTATTGAAAAACAGAATGGCATGATTGATACAGCAAAAGAGAAATTTGATATAATTGAAGATGAAGTTACAGAGCTTATGAGTACGATAGAAGTTACAGAAAAGCTTATGACTGAAATTGTAAAATCAACTAACGTTATATCTGACAATATAAGTCATCTTTCAGCTACAAGTGAAGAAATCTCTGCTGCATCAGAAGAAGGTGTGAATACTGCGGAAGTAGCTGTAAATAAAATGAATGAAGTCCATGATGTATTTAGTGAAGCTATGAATCTTGTTGAAAAATTAGATGATATACAATAAGTGATATTTATTTGATGTAAAATATCTGATCTGACATGTGAACGACACAAAAATTTGCAATTATATATACATAGGATGCAGTATAAAACTGTAGAGGGAGCGATGTGCTGAAAGTGCATCGCTTCTTTTGACCATTGCTGATCGTATGAAATAAAGACAAATAAAGAAAATAAAGATAGGTAACTATTCGATTTGAGTCTGCGTACACCTGACGCAGACTCGATATGCACAAAAAACATGCGCAGAAATGAGGAATAATATGAGAAAAAAATTTAGAAAATTTATGTGTGGTTTGCTTATAACAGGGTTGCTTGTAGAAAACTAGTCATTATATAACGGGCTAGGTTTAAAAAGTGTTTTGGCGAGCAGTATATCAGAGAATCTGAAGAGAGAAGCAGAATATGTTGTGTCGAGCGAAGCAGGGCTAAAAACTGCATTTAATAATAACAAAAAGAATATAAAAATCAGTGGAAGCTTTTCAATAGTGGGGGAAGCAGAAACCAATGGACAGATGAAGCCGTTACAGATTCCTGCCGGAACTATTATAACAGGTGATGGTAGTGCAAGTATTACATGCAGGACTCCGATACAGATAATGGGTGATGGAGTTGAAATTCATGATATTGAATTTGTATTTAATTCGAGTGATGCCCTTAACAGTGTGCCTCATCGTGAGATTTTTCTTGCAGACCACAGTCTTTTACTGGATAATGTCAGCACATATTTAGAAGGTGCCGGTGGTTTGACAGGTGGTTTTGGTGGTACGGAAAAAGAACTTCTTCCAACTGTTTATGCAGGTGGATATAAAAATACCAATATCGGAAACAAGGCAGCTCTTACTATAAAAAATGCTAATCCTAAAACATATTTTAAGGATATTTATATGAGCCATGATGCATCTTCCGGTGAACGAACTGCATACAGGGGCGAAGCTTCGTTAAATATTGATGAAGATACCAAAGTAAGGGGAACGATAGCAGCAGAAAATTCAAAAGCAGATATTTTGTTTGATGGCGGTCAATATGACGTAATTGCTATAAAAAAGATTGATGGAAATTCTGCCACAACACTGAAGATAACTGACGGAACGGTAGAATGTGATGATATATCCAATACGGGAAGTGTAATACTTGACAGAAATGGATGTTTAAAGGCGGGGGCTGGAGTACAGAATTTTAATAATATCTCATTGAAAAATAATGGCTGCCTTGATCTGTCGTCTGTTACATCTGAGACTAAGATAAACAATTTTATTGGAAGTAATGATTCGGCGGGAGAGGAAAAAGGAGATCTTGTTGTCAGTAAAAGGGGCGTGGTAACTATTGCTGGAAAGACAGAAGGGGTTACACGTTTTCATATTCAAAATAGATTTTTGGCAAGTGCATATAGTGGTGAATTTACATATATAAAAAGTGCAGATGGAAATGACAGAAACTTTGTGCTTTCACAGGCAGACATCAATAATAAGCTGGCATTTGTATGTAAAAACGGTGAGTGGACTATGTATTTTAATTATGATACGGACGCAACTCCAAGCCAGAGTCCGACACCCACAGCGAGTGCGAGCGTAAAACCAAGCGCAAGTCCAACAGTAAGTGCAAGCATAAAGCCAAGCACAAGTCCGACAGCAAGTGCGAGTATCAGACCAAGCCAGAGTCCGACACCCACAGCAGGTGCAAGCGTAAAACCGAGTCAGAGTCCGACACCAGGTGCGAGTGCAAGTGTCCAGCCAGACACAAGTCCGACACCGACAGCGAGTGCAAGCGTAAAACCAAGTGCACCACACAGGCATGAATTTATTAAGAAGATCATAAAGAAGGCAACATGTAAAAGTAAGGGCGAATGTGTATGGAAATGCAGTTGTGGTGTACATTACAGTGAAAGTATTCCAAAGACGGATCATATTCTTAAAGACAAGGTGACAAAGGCATCCGTTGGCAAAAAAGGATATATTTCTACTGTCTGCACTATGTGTAAAAAGGTTTTTAAGACAAAAATCATATATGCACCACAGAAGATACAATTATCAAAGAAAGCTTATATATATGATGGAAAGAAAAAGAAGCCTCTGGTAAAGGTTTTGGATTCAAAAAATAAAGTTATCAATAAAAAGTATTATAGTGTGTACTATTCTTCAAATATAAAAGCCGGTATTGCACATGTAACTATTAAATTCAAAAATATTTATAGTGGCTCACTTAAGGCTTCGTACAAAATATATCCTAAAAAGTGAAAAAAATTCATTACTATAAGAAGATGAATGAAAAAAATACTAATTTGTTGACAAAGAAGGTTATAAGTGTATAATTAGTAAATAATTAAATAATAAATCAAAACCGATGAAGTGGAGATAAAAGTGAAAGATGCGCTTACAGAGAGCGGGGGATGCTGGAAACCTCGTAGAGATGCAGTTTGCTAAATGGACCACGGAGGGCATAGTCAAAGGGTTCGATGGTTTATGAATCTGAGTATTCTATGACGTAGGGCATACGTTAGTTGCCGGGAATATGTTGGTATTTCGCAGAGAGTGTGGGCAATCCATAAATCAAGGTGGCACCGCGGTATAAGTTAAAGAGTATCCGTCCTTGGCTATAGTTATATAGACTATAGTCAGGGACTTTTTTGATTTATAAAAAAGTATGCAGCTATATCTGGTGAATAAATTTGTTTTATTCACTTTGTTCTTTGTCACTTAATGCGAAAATTTACAGAAAATTGGAGGATATACAATGAGTAAAGGAAGATATGGAATTCATGGTGGACAGTATGTCCCAGAGACACTTATGAATGAATTGGAGAAACTGGAGAAGGCATATGAGCATTATAAAAATGATCCTGAATTTACACAGGAGCTTGATACATTGCTTAAGGAATATGCAGGCAGACCTTCACTTCTATATTACGCAGAGAAGATGACAAGAGACCTTGGCGGAGCAAAGATATATTTCAAGAGAGAAGATCTTAATCACACCGGTTCACATAAAATAAACAATGTGCTTGGTCAGGCTCTTCTTGCAAAGAAGATGGGAAAGACACGTATAATTGCCGAAACAGGTGCAGGCCAGCATGGAGTTGCAACTGCTACAGCGGCAGCACTTCTTGATCTTGAGTGTGAAATTTATATGGGTGAAGAAGATACAATTCGTCAGGCACTCAACGTTTATCGTATGGAACTTCTTGGAGCTAAGGTTCATCCTGTAAAGACAGGTACAAGGACTTTGAAGGATGCAGTAAATGAATGTATGAGAGAGTGGACAAGCAGGGTTGATGATACACTTTATGTACTCGGTTCAGTTATGGGACCTCATCCATTCCCAATGATTGTCAGAGACTTCCAGAGTGTTATAAGCAAAGAAGCAAGAGCACAGATACTTGAAAAAGAGGGTAAACTTCCGGATGTTGTTATGGCATGTGTAGGCGGTGGAAGCAATTCAATGGGAATGTTTTATGAGTTTATTGGTGACAAAGATGTACAGCTTATAGGCTGTGAGGCAGCAGGCAAAGGTGCAGACACAGACAGAACTGCAGCAACTATGGCGGTTGGAACAGAAGGTATATTCCATGGTATGAAATCATACTTTTGTCAGGATGAATATGGTCAGATAGCTCCTGTATATTCGATATCAGCAGGTCTTGATTATCCGGGTGTAGGTCCTGAACATGCATATCTTAGAGATATAGGCAGAGCACAGTATGTACCGGTAACAGATGATGAAGCCGTTGAAGCATTTGAATTTATTGCAAAAGAAGAGGGAATCATAGCAGCTATTGAAAGTTCACACGCAGTTGCACATGTTATGAAGATTGCACCAAAGATGAGAAAAGACCAGATAATTATATGCTGTCTTTCAGGCAGAGGTGATAAGGATGTTGCAGCTATAGCAAGATACAGGGGGATTGATTTACATGAGTAGAATAAAAGAAGCATTTAACAATAAAAAAGCATTTATAGGATTTATAACAGCCGGAGATCCAACACTGGAAAAGACAGAAGAGTTTGTTCTTGAGATGGAAAAGGCGGGAGCATCACTTGTAGAAATAGGAATACCATTTTCTGATCCTATAGCAGAAGGCCCTGTTATACAGGAAGCAAATATACGTGCTCTTTCAGGTGGATGTACTACAGATAAGATATTTGAAATGGTGAAATCTCTTCGTACAAAAACACAGATGCCGCTTGTATTTATGGGATATGTAAATACACTTTACAGATATGGATACGAAAAATTCTTTGAAAGATGTAAGGAAACAGGGATTGATGGAGTGATACTTCCTGATGTGCCATATGAAGAAAAGGGTGAAGTTACAGATGTTGCCTCAAAATATGGAATTGAAATTGTATCACTTATTGCTCCTACATCTGAAAAAAGGATCAAGATGATCGCAAAAGATGCAGAGGGATTTATATATGTTGTTTCATCAATGGGGGTTACAGGTGTAAGAAGCGAGATAAAGACGGATATCAGCAGTATAGTAGACAGCATTAAAGAAGTTACAGATGTTCCTGTAGCAGTTGGATTTGGTATCAATACAAAGGAACAGGTGAACCAATATACAACTATAGCAGATGGGGCAATAGTAGGAAGTGCTATTGTGAAAATAGTTGCAAAATATGGAAAAGATGCAGGAAGTCATATATATGATTATGTATCAGAACTTGTATCCGGTCTTGCAGAATAAAAATATGGTATTTGCAGAAAAGGCAATGCGTGTGCATTGCCTTTTTTCTATGTTACCCTGATATAAGTAACAGTTCAGCCATTCATTCCTTACATTCATAAACCTGCCAGCTACGTGTCAGTCGCTGCTACGCAGCTTTTGTGTACCGTGATAGAAAAATGCAGATATAGTAGAGTGATGCCAACAAGAATTGCTTTAGCAATTCTTGCGGAGGCAATGTGCTGACATTGCCTCTTTCATTTCAGAAATGAAAGGCTATTCCACCATAAAAATATAATAAGCAATACAATGAGCACGCTCAAATATTGCCTATTATATTTTTATGGCTGAACTGTTACTCTGATATTAAGTTTAGGTGTCAAAAAACGTGCACAGATTTTGTAAGTGTGATATAATAACATAGATGGTATAAATTGTTATTTACGGGTTAAGGAGTTAAGGAGAATATGAAAAAAGATTATACACAATTTAATTACATACTGGTCATAATATCTGTTCTGATCATAGGATGTACTACAAGCGTTTTGTATAGGGAAGTGGAAGAGAAAACGTGGCATGATTCATTACTTAGGGCAAGAAATAGTTCAAGCATGAACAAAAAATATGTTGACAATATGTTTGATAGTGCACTCGATTCATTAAGTGTTGTGGCAGACAGTGTAAAAGATGAGGATTTTTCTGACAGCAAAAAGATTTCAAAGAAGCTTATGGTGAATAGTGGCATGTTTTCAGATATTTCACTTGTAGACAGCAATAGAATCAAAGTTTATGGATCATGTATGTACAGCCAGTTTGCACACAGTGAGTCATATGAGGCAGCTTTGCTTGGCAGAAGCGTTGTCAACACCCGCATCACCAACGATCATGACAATAAAAAACAGATATGCATATTTGTACCGGTAGTATCGAATGGAAAAATCAAAGGTATTGTTATCGGATCCATTCTTCAGGATAGTATAAACAATCTTCTTGAATCAAATACAATTGAAAAAGGAGACGGGATATGTGTCATTGATAAGAATGGTAAATATATATGCGGAAGCAAAGGCTTCTTTGAAATGGTAGGTCCTTCCAATGGGAACTATCTTAACTATCTGAAGGAAGTAAAGCTATTAAGACGGGAAAAAAATGTATATTCATTAAAAGAAGATATCTCAAATGGCGATACATTTGAGATTAATTATAACAATGGCTCAAGTGAAAATATATCTGTGGGGGAGCAGTCAAAATACAATAACTGGTATGTTGTTTCCAATATAGATACTGGTGGGGAGGTTGGAATGACAAGTATTTTGTCGTCAAAAAGTATAGTTTTGACAGTATTGTCATTTATAGATGTTGCCGGAGTATTGGCTATATTTATATATCTTACAAAGAAGCATCGTAAGGAAAGAAGCCTTATATCAAAGGTTGAGGAACTGGCGAAGATAGAAAATTCTGTATTGTTTGAGTATAAATTTAGTCCAAAATGTTTTCGTATAATGATGAATTATGGCAATCTTCCGCCCGAATCCAATAAGAAACTTATGGGAGAGAGTGTATATGATATTTACAATTATATACATGAAGATGATATATCAATACGAAGCAGTGTACGTAAGTTCTTTGAAAGTGGAGAAGATGTTTTTATATCAGAGGTAAGAATTTTAAATTCTAATTCAGAATATGAATGGCATAAGATCACAGGTACACTTGTACGAGATGAACTTGGCAATAATGCAGCTTTTGTTGGAAAACTTGTAGACGCCAATAAGCAGATATCAGAAGAAAAGAAGCTTGTCCAGAGAGCTGAAAACGATCTTCTTACCGGAGTGCTGAATAAAAAGACTATGGAGGAGAGGGTAACTAATCTTCTGGCGACAAAAAAGAATGACAGATACTATATTTTCTTTATGGTCGATCTTGATAATTTCAAAAATGTCAACGATACATTAGGTCATATATATGGTGATAAAGCTATCTGCGATACAGCCAATGTGTTGTCAGATATATTCAAGACAAATGCACTTGTTGGACGACTTGGCGGCGATGAATTTGCAGTATGTGCAACATACGATGCATTCGATGAGGAAAGTTTATCACAGTATATAATCAAAAAGGCTGAAAAGATTAAGGCAGCTAACCAGAGAAGTTATACAGATGGAGCATCACAGGTAAATATAAGCAGCAGTGTTGGTATTGCTGTAGCTCCTACTGATGGAGAGGATTTTGCAACTATCTATCAGAGGGCGGATAGTGCTCTTTATAAATCAAAGAAAACAGGTAAGAATAAATTTACCAGATTTAGTATTAATATATCAGAGTAAATTGTGTGGAGACTATTATGAAGTTTATAAATGCATATGAAATTATAGCACTTGCAATGTTGATAGTGGTCACTTGGTCTTATTTGACAAAGAAATGGCTGTTCTTATATAAAAACATTGTATATGTGGGAATACAGTTTTGTGCCATTGCGATATTGATTGTCGATTTGGCGGAGAGATGCATCAATCATATTTACAGAGGCAGTTATATTGGATATAATGTTGGCTTTTCGGAAATTTCATTTATTGGTGCATTAGTTATTCTTGGTTTATTTGATATATATTTTATTGCATATGCAGAAAACATGAAAGTTATCAGGGAAAAGAAGTTTTGGCTTTGCCAGATACCATTGCTTCTGACATTGATCTGTGTGATTTCTACACAATATTCGCATTTATTCTTTTGGTTTGACGACAAAGGGGTATATCATCGGGGAAACTATATAGCATTATATATATTATGTATAATATTTTATGTGGCGCTTGGTGTATATATTATATATAAGCACAGGAAAAATATAATGCCACAAGTCAGAGGTCTTATGTATGGAAGTGAAGCTCTGCTGTGTGGATTTATGCTTATACAGTATTCATCAATACATGAGTATATGCTTACCTTTTACGGTGTTGCAGCTATTGTAGTGGTGTTTTATCTTTTAATGCACAATTCTGAACCTTATATTGTTCATTCGAGTAAATGTTTTTCAAGGGCAGGCTTTAACAAAGTTGTAAATGAAAAGATATTATATCATAGAGATTTCTACTGTCTTGCAATATGTCTGTGCAATATCGAAAGTATAACAGATTATTGTCTTGAAGATGAGATAAGCATGATGCATGAGCGTCTGGGAAAAATTATGTGTGAGGCAGGAGGAAAATACCATGTATACCAGCCTCATAGTTCAGAGTATATAATTATGGCTGATACTGAAAAGAAGGTAGAGGAAATCTACAGAAAACTCAGAAAAAGCCTTCCTGGAATGATAAGGATAAATGACAAGAATATAAGTCTTTTTTACAGATATTTTGTTATAAGTGGAAAGGATGCAGACTTTAATTATGCAGATTTTTCACGAATTATGATAAGTGTGAAAAAGAAGGCTGTTGATACCAACAATGATCATGTGCTTCTTACATATACAGGAAATGTACGTAAAAGCATAACAAGAGAGTTAAGTATAATCCGCATGATAAATGAGATTGTGAGTTCCGGCAGGATAGATCTTGAGTGTATGCCAATCTACAATCTTAAGGAGGATGGTAGGATAACAAGTCTTGAAATTAATCCGAGACTTAAGCTTGATGACAAACAGAATGTTACTATTGATGAATTTTGGTCAGTCTCAAGAGAGATGGGATGCAGCAAAGACAGCAATATTGTCTTTTGGAGAAGTGTTTTAGGCTTTTTGGTGAGATCAGATATATTTGGAAAGGGAATAGAACAGATAGATATAAACATATCGCCATATCATATAGCATCAGAGATGGTGTGTATGGAGTATATCAGTATGTTAGAGGAATATAAAATACCGGCAGACAGGATTGTTCTTGAGTTTACGATTGATTCTACGATATCGGATGATATTATGAAGCATAGCATAGAGGTCTTAAGAGAACATGGGATAAAAGTATGCTGGGATAATTTCGGAGTTAATTCATGTAACCTGAATAATATTATGAATATGCCGTTTGATGCGGTTAAGGTAAGCAGAGAGCTTGCCATACCATTCTGCAGAGAAGAAAGCAGCCAGCTTTTATATATTATAAGGATGCTTAAACGCAGAAACTGGGATGTGGCTATAGAAGGAATAGATTATACAGAAGATTTTAATATGTTCAGAGATTTAGGAGTTAAATATATACAGGGAAGTAAGATGGATGAATTTATGTCAGAAGACGAAACCATGGAATTTCTCCTGAAGAAGGGGGGGATTCATGATGGTAAGCTATAATGTGAATTATGAGTTAGCCTCAGTTGGTTTTCTTGCATTGCTTATAGTTTTGATACATAGAAAAAGAACATTACCTACTCTTGAAAACAGGATATTTAAATATATATTATATTCAGTGTGGATTGCAGGGTGTTTTAGTGCGTTATTTGGATATGTGGAAGAAAGAGATTTTAGTATAACTGTCAAAAGCACAGCATGTATACTTGGAAATATTGCGGCAATCACTGCACTTGTATGTTATGGACGTTATGTAATGTCGCTTGTACATCACAGGAGAGGGAAGATACTGCGCCTTGTAATTCATGCAGTTATACCGACATTATGTATGCTCATAATTGCAACATCGCCTTTGACAAAATTGTATTTTTATTACAATGATAAGGGTGAGTTTTGCGCAGGTTCATTGAGATTATTTGTTACTATATATTTTGCGATATATATGGTTGCGATTAGCGTATATATAATTAAATTCAGTTACAATATGTATTCT
>CAZFFA010000022.1:13113-20206 GCA_964517955.1 uncultured Jutongia sp.
ACTGTTATAAATATTGTACTGTTATGTTCATATCTTATTCCATTCATAATGAAAAATCATCCATGCAGACCTATATTTGTATCTACATGTTTATGTATGTATATATTGTATATAGTTGTCCAGAATCCGGATTATTATATTGATATAAGGACTCATAAATTCAATATGGACGGATTTCAGCATATGCTTAAGGAACGTATTGACTATAGAAAGCCGACATCATGCTTTATAATAAGAGTGAAAAATTATACATCTATGAGCCGTTTATATGAGTATGACAGCCTTCAGAAAATACAGTATTATACGGCAGAAATAATTGAAGAAGAGTGTGGCAAAAATACAGCATATCATGTTGGCAGTTCTACATTTGCTGTTATAAAGGACAACGAGGAGCAGGTAGAGGAAATTTATAATAAACTGATAAAAAAGATGCCTTCGCAGTGGGTTGTAAACAGAGAGCTTATAATGCATGATTATAGTTATTACAAGGTATCATATCCACAGGACAGTGAGGATTATGAAGAGATCATGCAGCGTATTCATTATGCAAGGTCAGACCATAAGGGTCATCACAAAACGGGCGAACTGATACATCTTCATGATGAAGCACTGGCGGCTGTTGCCAAACGGAGAATGACAGCACATATGATAGAAAAAGCTATTATGTACAATACGCTTGAAATCAACTTCCAGCCTATAGTATCACTGGAGAAAAAGAAGATAACATCTCTCGAAGTACTTTCAAGGCTTAAGGATGACGAGCATAAGTATATAAATCCGGAGTATTTCATACATGTTGCAGAAGAAAATCATACCATAGAGCAGCTTAGTATTCAGATGTATAGAAAGGCATGTGATTTTGCAGTAAGAAATGATATATTTAATTGTGGTGTAGAAGATATAAATATAAACTTATCGCCAATTCATTGTCATGACAATAAACTTGCAGGGCAGCTTTGTGAAATAGCGGAAGAATACAATATACCGATGAATCGTTTTCACTTTGAAATAACAGAAAGTGAACTTACCAACGAGAAAAATGTAAGAAATACACTTGCAAAATTAAAAGAAGCGGGGGCAAAGATTGCTCTTGATGATTTTGGTACGGGCTTTTCAAATGTTACAAGTATTACGCATCTGCCGATTGACTATGTCAAGATTGATAAAAGTCTTGTATGGTCATATGCAAGGGGAGAAAATGAACTTCTTAATGAACTTATGCCTATGATAAAGGCTGAGGGCAAGATGATAATTGCAGAAGGAATAGAAACTGATGAGCACATTGAAATACTTGAAAGAATGTGCGGAGATTTTCTGCAGGGATATTATTATTCAAAACCTTTGCCGGAAGATCAGTTTATGCGTTATTTAAAGACATTTAATGAAGTTGAATAGTAAAAGTTTTTGCTGATATATATATGTATATTTTTACAAGTTTTTTTGTAAAATAGTAGTGTCCTGTGGGGCAATTTTAAATAAATGGAGGAAGATAATGGCAAAAAGTATTAAATCAATAGAACAGGTAAATATACCATCAGCATATCAGTTAGAAAAGGCAGAGTTTGTAATAGAGGTTGACATCTTTGTACTTACTCTTAAACATAAATTAAGTGGTGCAAGAGTTCTTATATTCAGTAATGATGACAATAATAAGGTATTTAGTATAGGATTTCGTACACCGCCAAAGGATCAGTGTGGTGTGCCACATATTATAGAACATACAGTATTATGCGGTTCAAAAAACTTTCCGGCAAAAGATCCGTTTGTTGAACTTGTAAAGGGTTCACTAAATACTTATCTTAATGCTACAACTTATCCGGATAAGACATTATATCCTGTTGCAAGCTGCAATGATAAGGACTTTGACAATCTTATGCATGTATATATGGATGCTGTATTATATCCAAATATATATAAATATGAAGAAATATTTAAGCAGGAAGGATGGCACTATGAACTTGAAGATAAAGATTCTCCTATAGTATACAATGGTGTTGTGTACAATGAAATGAAAGGTGCATATTCTTCAGAAGAAAGCGTTCTTGAAAGATTTTTGATGAGCAGTCTTTTTCCGGACAATGCGTATAGTCAGGAATCAGGCGGAAATCCAAAGTTTATACCTGATCTGACTTATGAGGAGTATCTTGATTTTCACAGAAAATATTATCATCCTGTAAACAGCTATATTTATTTATATGGAGACATTGATATAGAAGAGAAACTTAACTGGATGGATGAAAATTATCTGAAGGAATTTCCGGCTATCCGTATAGATTCTGAGATTAAAATGCAAAAGCCATTTGATAAGATGAAAAAGCTGTCAACAGAATATGCAGTAGCAACAGATGCTGATTGTTCTGAAAAGACATATTATGCATATGCTGCAGTTATGGATGTTACACTGGACCAGAATATATGCAGGGCATTTGAGCTTATATCATATGTCCTTCTTGAAATGCCCGGAGCACCGCTTAAACAAGCTATTCTTGATGCTGGGATAGGTACGGATGTGGACGTAGATTTCTGTGATATACTCAGACAGAGCTATTTTGGCATAACTACTAAGAATGCTAAGCCGGGACTTAGAGATGAGTTTTATAGTGTCATAAGAACTACTCTTGAAAAAATTGTAAAAGATGGAATCAATAGAAAAGATCTTGAAGCTGCAATCAATGGAACTGAATTTAGGGAGCGTGAGGCTGATTTTGGTTCATTTCCTAAGGGACTATTATTCGGTCTTAAGACGATGAAAACATGGCTTTATGATGACAGTCAGCCATATTCATCATTATGTTATGATAAATATTATGAATTTCTTAGAGAAAAGCTTGATACAGACTATTATGAGCAGCTTATCCAGAAATATATACTTGACAATGAACATGCTGTTCTTGTGGAGATGAAGCCTGAACCGGGACTTGCAGTAAAAACAGAACAGGAAACAATAGATAAGCTTTCAGCATATAAAGATAGTCTTTTAGAAGAAGAGATGGAAAAGCTTATTGCTGATACAAAGGCTCTTAAAAAGTATCAGGAAGAACCTACTTCAAAGGAAATACTTGAGAAGATACCAATGCTTGAGAGAGAGGATATCGACAGGGAAGTAATTCCTTACAACAATGAAGATATGGATATATGTGGCATAAAAACTGTATATCACGAAATTCAGACCAATGATATAGTTTATCTTGATATGTTCTTTGATATAGCAGATCTTAAATGTTATGTGCCACAGATGAGTTTTATGGCGACACTTCTTGGTTATATGGATACCAAAAAGCGCAGTTACCGTGAATTTGATACTGAGATGAATTTCTATACAGGTGGAATCAATTCGGATGTAGATATATATAGCCGGATGGGTGAGGAAAATAAAACAGTTCTTAAGTATGGCGTGAGAACTAAAGTTTTAAGAAGTCAGATATCACATGCGCTTGAACTTATGTCTGAAATGATGTTTGATACATTATTTACTGATGAAAAGCATCTTAGGGAAGTTGTGGCAGAGAGCCGTTCAAGGCTTAAAGTACGTCTTATGTCGGCAGGTCATCAGGCAGCAGCAGGCAGAGCTAATTCAGGATTTTCTGAAAGTGCATGGCTTAATGACCATTCTGTAGGGATTGGATATTATAATTATCTTGTAAAGCTTGATGAGAATTTTGACGAAGAAAAAGATAAGCTCATAGCAGGATGCCAGAATCTTTTGCAGGCTGTATTTAAAAAAGAAAATCTGATAATATCATGTACCGGTGCGAAAGAAGAATTAGATGCCGTAAAAGAGGCAATGCCTTTATTCATGAAAGAAATAGACAGATTTCAGTCAGAAGGCGAAGCAGATCTTTCTGTGCTTGATAAGTATATACCAAACCCTGTTATTACAAAGGAGGCATATACAACTCCTGCCGAGATACAGTATGTTGCACTTGGTGGTTCATTTGCAGATGTGCCTGATGTAAATATGGGTGCACTTAAAGTTGTAAGTCATCTCCTGAATTATGTGTATCTGTGGAATGAGGTAAGAGTTAAGGGCGGAGCTTATGGCGTAAGCTGTCGTTTCAACAGAGATAAAGAAGGTTTCTTTACATCATACAGAGATCCTAATCTTTCATCAACACTTGATGTATACCGCAAGGCAGCAGATTATCTGGAAGGGTTTGAGGCAGATGAGAGAGATATAACAAAAACTATCATAGGAACTATAAGCGGTATGGACACACCTCTTACACCGGCTATGAAGGGACGCAGATCAATGGTTGCATACTTTACAGAAACTCCTGTGTCTGTACTTCAGAAGGAGCGTGACCAGGTGCTTTCATGTGATAAGGAAGATATTCGTAAGGCAGCAGATGTGATGCGCAAAGTCGTTTCATATGACAGTATGTGTGTAATAGGCAATGAAAAGCATATAAAAGATGAAGCAGAATTGTTTGAAACAATAAATACGTTATCATAAAACACAAAAAGAATGGAGCAGATCGAATGAAGAAATTTAAATCAGGATTTGTAACGCTTATCGGACGTCCTAACGTAGGTAAGTCCACACTTATGAATCAGCTTATCGGACAGAAGATAGCCATTACATCCAATAAGCCACAAACGACAAGAAACCGTATACAGACTGTATATACATGCAAAGAAGGCCAGATTATATTCTTAGATACTCCGGGTATCCATAAAGCAAAAAATAAACTCGGTGAATACATGGTTTCTGTAGCCGAGAGAACACTTCGCGAGGTCGATGTAATATTGTGGCTCGTAGAACCGACTACATTTATCGGAGCAGGTGAACGTCATATAGCAGAGCAGCTTAAGAGTGTAGACACTCCTGTAATTCTAGTAATCAACAAGATTGATACAGTATCTAAAGCTGATATTCTTACATTCATTGACACATATAAAGACATACTTGATTTCAAGGAGATAATACCTGTGTCAGCTCTTAAGGGAGAAAATACAGAGGATCTTATGACATCAGTATTCAAATATCTTGATGAAGGTCCATGCTATTATGATGAAGATACCATAACTGACCAGCCGGAAAGACAGATTGTTGCAGAGCTTATAAGAGAAAAAGCCCTCCGCAATCTCAGTGATGAAGTGCCTCATGGAATAGCAGTAGCTATCGACAGAATGAAAGAACGTCCAAATGGCAGTATAATCGATATAGATGCAACTATTGTATGTGAAAGAAGTTCACATAAAGGAATTATAATCGGCAAACAGGGAAGTATGCTTAAAAAGATAGGAACAGATGCAAGACGTGATATCGAAAATCTTCTTGACTGCAAAGTAAATCTTAAGCTTTGGGTTAAGGTTAAGAAAGACTGGCGTGACAGCGACTTTCTTATAAAGAATTTTGGATATGATAAAAAGATGGATATAGATCTGTAAGACTGAACTGTTACAGAATCATATAAACCATAAACTCCCAAGTATAGTTTGGGTCATAATCACGTAACCTATTATTAGAGATACAAGCTAAGAAAAGGTATGGTGATATCAATGAATCAGACTAAATTGTGGAATCAGTTTGCTATGAGTGGCAAAGTGGAAGATTATTTGAAGTACCGTATAAATAGTACATCTGAATATGATAAGGATGGAGAATCAGAGAGTACGATGCATGGAGGTGTAAGGAATGGGAGAGGTTGTAACGCTTACAGGAATGATACTCGTTGCATCTCCGATGAAGGAATACGATAAAAGAATAGAACTACTTACGAAAGAACGTGGCAGAATATCAGCATTTGCACAGGGCGCAAGGAAACCAAACAGCGCCCTGTCTGCATGTACGATTCCATTTACATTTGGGGAGTTTCAGTTGTACGAGGGGAGAAATTCTTACAATCTGCAGTCAGCAGTTATATCAAACTATTTTGGAGAAATCGCACAGGATTATGATGCTATGTGCTATGCTTCATATTTTGCAGAGGTTGCGCAGTATCTTTCAAGAGAAAATATAGAAGCACCGAATGAATTAAATCTGATATACATAACATTGCGTGCATTGATTACGGGAAAAGTTCCGGTAAAGCTTATCCGCATAATATATGAACTGCGTTTTCTGGCACTTGAGGGTGAAGGCATCGAGCTTTTTAGCTGCCTGAATTGTGGAAGTGAAGATGCGTATGACGTATATATGGCAGCAGGCGGACTTATTTGCAGTGAATGTGCCGCAAAAGACAAAAGGCTTTCAAAAGAGTATCCGGTAAGGCTTAGTCATGATGCGAGATATACACTGCAGTATATCCTTTCAAGCAGTCTTTCAAGCCTTTATACATTTAATGTATCAGATGAGGTGTTAAATGAACTTCAGCATTTTATGAAAAGATATCTTGCAAGATATATGCCACATAAGTTTAAGACGCTTGATTTTATTAATCTGAATGTAACAAATTAAAGATTGAACTGTTACATCTGAATTGATTCAATTTTGACACTACTTGCAATATAATCCCAGTAATGGTATATTCAAGAATAGAAAAATTTTGAGATAAAATACTTGGAGGTAACACAATGGAAAAGACAATGGACAAAATGGTTGCGCTGGCAAAGGCTAGAGGATTTATCTATCCCGGTTCAGAAATTTACGGCGGACTTGCCAATACATGGGATTATGGCAATCTTGGTGTAGAACTTAAGAACAATGTTAAACAGGCATGGTGGAAGAAATTTATTCGTGAAAGCAAATATAACGTAGGTGTTGACTGTGCTATTCTTATGAACCCTCAGACATGGATTGCATCAGGTCATCTCGGAAGCTTTTCTGATCCTCTTATGGATTGTAAAGATTGTCATGAGCGTTTCAGAGCTGATAAAGTTATTGAAGATTACATGGCTGACAATGGCATTGAGATCGAAGGCAGCGTAGATGCATGGTCTCATGAAGAAATGGAAAAGTATATTGAAGAACACAACATTGAGTGTCCATCATGTGGTAAGCATAATTTCACAGAAATTCGTGAGTTCAACCTTATGTTCAAGACATTCCAGGGTGTTACAGAAGATGCAAAGAATACAGTTTATCTTCGTCCTGAAACAGCACAGGGTATTTTCGTAAACTTCAAGAATGTACAGCGTACATCTCGTAAGA
>CAZFFA010000023.1:0-4977 GCA_964517955.1 uncultured Jutongia sp.
TTAATGTAAGCGTCTACTTCATATGCCGGGATTAGCCAGTGCTTTCCGGCTTTGAACGCTTTTAGTCTCTGCTCGCGTATCAGGGAGAGTGCTGTGTTTCTGCCTATTCCCAGCAAGCTACAAAGTTCTTCCATTGTGTATAGTTTGTTATCATCCATAATCATCCTCCTTTATCTGGGTAAGAATGCTTCGATTTACTGTGTGTTAAAGACATCTGGTTAATGCCCTGTTGATGTGCAAATATTTTTTGTTTCCATAAAGGAATGAAGAGGGTAAGCACGAAAAACTTAGTGCGGTTACAAACCCAGAGAGATTATTTTTTTTGTTTTGGCAGGTTAAAATGGAAAGAGTGTATTTTTATATGGTTGTTATGATTAAAAAAATAAATATGATGCAGACGATTACAACGCACTGGAGACTTTTACAGGATGCATAATAATTTATTTGGTATCAACACAAAAGTAAAATTATAGAAAAATGTGTGTGACATTTGAAGATGATTATACTTAGGGAGTGGCGGTTAGAATTGGTGAAAAATAAAAGTATCCGTTCCCTGTATATATAATACATGATTTTATGTTTGAAATGGGGTGATACCAATGGATAGAAAAGGAAATAGAAAAGCAGTAAAAAAGGAATATCGTATATCTGCGAGAATAACGAAAAAAGAAAAAGAACTCTTGGAAAAAGAGAAAGTACGAAGAAAAACAAAGAGTGATGGAAGATGTATTGTGGAATGTTTAAAGGAATCAACTAAAAGAGAGGAACAGAGAAAGAAAAGAGCAAGGGAAGCAGGAGTAGTAAAGGAGGAAGTTAGGAATCTCTTTGATACAAATAATCTGGTTGCGAAACTATATCGTTATCAAATGACGCACGAAGATGCAAAGCAGGATAAAGAGTTTAATGAACTGATCGAAACTCTGGAGGAGGTAGGGAAGCGTTTATGCGATTCTGTACACTGACAGTCCCGGATGAGAGCAAATGGGATGAGAAACAAAATAAGATGGTAAGAAGACCTAAATATTATCACAACGAAGAGAGTATAGAGAATCTATTGAAATATGCTGTCCGGTATAGGGAAAACGGGGAAGGAGTGGCATATTATGATGTTGTAAATCTTCCACGGAATGATTTGGATGAGGCTGCATTGGAAATATTAAAAGTTCAGCAGTGCTATGGAAAGGACAAGGGCAGAAGGATGTATCAATTCGTTTTGTCCTTTCATGAAAGGGTAGCCCCATTAGATGCATATTGGGCTGGAACAGTAATCGCATTTGAAGTTTTCCATGATTGCCAGATGTTGTATGCGGTGCATACAGGGACGGAGAATATTCATATTCATTTCGTCCTAAGTTCTGTGAAAGCGGATGGAAAAAAGTGTGATTACAGCGGGAGTAAGTTTACAGAAATGAAAGAACAGATAGAGAGAATTGCCTATGAATTCTTTTATCCCCCAGATGAGCATGCCCGTATATATTCATATGGATTGGGGGCGACAGCAAGCATGGACGAGCTTCTCTCGGATATCAAAAGAAATCTGTGAGTAACAGAATAAGGAGAGCTTTTCCTATTCCATTTCAAAATTCGCATCTATATATTAAACATCACATTTCAAAATAGAGTAAGAGAAGGAAGGGAAAATAAATGCAGCTAGAAGAAATGAAGCAACTTTCCGTAATCAGCTCCGATGTAAGAAAAGTGGCTTTTGATGAGACTGTGGCAGATCTGTTGGGGGAAGATTACAAAAAATGGAATACTGCAGATGTTATTTTTATCAGTGCTTCAACCGGATTAGGGAAAACATATTGGGTTATGAATGTACTTTATGAATACGCTTACAATAAGGGGGAGAAGGTGGCAATTTTTCTCAACCGGAGGATATTGAAAGACCAGGTGTTTGAAGATGCCAGAATGCACGAATGGAGAAGAAACCGGGATAAAGTGGGGTTGTATATATTTTCATACCAGCAACTTGAAGCAGGAGGCGAGAGCGCAGAAACAATTCAGAATATTGTTAGAGGATGTCGTTATGTTATCTGTGATGAATGTCATTATTTTTTGTCAGATGCCCTATTTAACCCCAAGGTACAGGAATCCTTTGATTTCCTGACAGAGCTGTATTATCATACTACGCTGATTTTTGTATCTGCAACGATTGAAAAGGTTCAGGAATTGATTGAAAAGAGAATCGTTGATTTGTACAATCAAAGGTTTGTGGACTGGAAGGAGAGGCTGGATGATGAATGGTGGTACAAAAAATCTGGTAAGAAACGGTCATTGGAAGAATATATTGAAATTATGGAAGAAAACGGTGCTCCCTTTAAAACCTATGAAGAATGTGAAATCAGGGGAGACGGTCCGACAGTGCCACATGTAAGGTTTTATGATTTTCACAGGAACTTGAAAGAAAATGTAAGAGTACATCATTTTAGGATGATAGAAGATCTTGCTCCGCTTATTACGAACGGACAATACTTTGGAAAATGGTTGATATTTGTAGCAGATAAGAAAAGGGGAAAAAAGTTACAGGAAATGATTGAAGAAAATGGAAGCAAAAAATCTGTATATATAGATTCAGACCTGGTAGGGGACATGGCAAACGGGGATGGAAAAGATGATCCGGTTTATAGTGAAATTAAAAATATTCGTAAATGTGGAAAATTTAACTGTGATGTTCTGATTACAACATCCGTTTTGGATAATGGCGTGAATATTAAAGACCCGGATGTAAAGAATATTGTTCTGATAACGGATGATGAGGTTGAATTTAAGCAGATGCTGGGTAGAAAAAGATTTCTTGCTGAAGATGAGGTTGTTGAAGTTTTCATAAGCTGCGGAGAGAGAAAGACTTTTGTAACGCGGGACAGAGGATATTACAATATTTACTGGATGCTCTGCGATAATCCCGGATTTTCACCGATGGAAGCTTTGAAACTGGCTGAAAAAGATGGGTTTAACAAGCTTTCATATTACAACACGAATGAATATGGATGGTTTCATAGTAACGAATTAACAATAAGAGCAGCATGGCTTCGCGGTTTATTCTGTAATGAGATGGCTGAAAGGATGCTTGTAAATGAGGATGCTTTTCTTGATAAGCAGTTAGAATGGATGGGGCTCGATTATACTGCAGAATGGAAAGAAACAGAATCAGTGGCTGTCTCGCCGGATGAAGTAGAAAAGGCATTGGAAGTTTTGAGAAAAAGATATGACGAATGGAGTTTTTTTAATAAAGACGGGCTGGATGAAATTTGGAGCAAATTATTTTCAGTCGTTTCAAAGTCAGAGCCAAAAAGATACAAAAATTTTGGCTCGGTTAGAATTGCTACTGTCAATGAAGCCTTGAATACCCGGAGTGAATGGGGTGCTTATCAGATAAAATCCCTTACATCTAAGGGGATTGGGACTGTGTATGAATTGGTTTGCAATGGCAGGCATAGATGCGAAATTGACTGCAATATCACATTGGAACAATTAAGTGTTTTTTTGAAAAAAGGCGGAGTTGGTATTGGAGATGTCGTAAGCTATTTATTCCATGACCAGATGATAGGGCTGAATGATGCATGGATGACTGTTTATGTCAACGAAAAGATGAAAGAATCCAACCAGTTAAAAGAATACATGCTGAAAACAAAACGAGACAATGATAACAAGGAAATGATAGCGGAAATAAGAATTGTAAGGAGAAAAGCAGGAAATGAAGAGTTTCAAGGAAGCAATGGATGAGGAGATTAAGAACACCGGACTGTGCCAGAGCATGGAAAAAGTAATCGAACTATGCGAAAAAGCAGTGAAAAGACAGGGGAAGAAAGTTAGCATAGATCTGCTTCAAGGCTATACTTTGGATTTTTTTCAAAAGGCATTTGAACTACAGATATTGCTTCCGCAGGAAATTTTTAACACAGAAGAGAATATTCAGAAGTACAATGATGCATTATGGGAGGATATTGAGGTTGATTTATTGCAAAGACAGATAGAAGGATACAATATGCCGACTTCATCATCTGAGCGGGAAAAATACATAACAAATATAAGAAATTTGAAAGCAGAGATAGAAGAAAATAACCAAAGGAAGATATTGAGGAATAGTGACAAGTCAAAAAAGAATCTGGCATTTAGGTATTGGGTTGGAGATCGGACACAGGATTTTGCAGTAATTAGTGACACACGAAAAGATGTACCAAAAGATTCTTTAGGATGGGCACTGTTTCCATATTATGCATTTATCTGGGAAGATGGATATGTTCCTAATGAAATTGGGATAGAAAGAGTAAAATATTTTAAGCCTGTGTATATATTGAGTATGTTTCTGGGAGAAAGCAGTAATACAAGGGGACATTGCATGTTCCAGGCGTTTATAACTCAGGTCAATCATAGTTACCGAAGATTTACTGGAAAGAGCAGAAGTGAACGGAGGGAAAGTGATGCACAGATAGCAAAAAGGAAGGATAGAGCTGCAACAGAGTGGGTTACAGAATTTGTGAGCAGCATAGAAAAACTTCATGATACAGTATCCGTAAAAATTGCAGAAATGAAAAAAAGCAAGGAACCGTTGTCCGAGGAAGTGATTGTGTTAATAAGAGAGATTTGTGAGGCATATATGGATTTTTCCCACCATCGTATTGGCGAGATGCTGAATGAAATTGAAGCAATCAATCATGATAGAAATGGACAGATGGAGATTGACGAATGTGGACAGTGGTTTCAAAAAAATGCGGGAAAGATGAAGGCAGATATGGAGCAGTGCATAAATCATATCTGGAATTGCATTGAGCTTCTTTCCAATAATTCCAATGAAGCATGGAGAAGCCAGAAAGTATTTTCGGCAGATTTAGAGTATCTGAAAGGAATTATAAAATATGCTTCAGAAAACGATATTGCATACAGTAAGGCTCTATTTGTCAGGTGCCTGGATGATCTGACAGATTGGGTGTTGTATTCACAATATTTGGATTCATGCAAACATGGCAAGCTAAA
>CAZFFA010000023.1:5077-19663 GCA_964517955.1 uncultured Jutongia sp.
ATGGCAAGCTAAAAGGCAAAACTGAAATCAAAAGTGGAAGAACGGATTTCGCAATGTATTCAGGTCTGGCTCTCAGGCAGGTTTCTATTGAAACTATAGATACTGCCTATGTTACTGAAAATAATCCGTTTGATGTCAATAGATTAAACGGCGATTTTTGGCATTATGCGCAGATATTGAAGAACAGACTGACAGATATGCTTCCGATTTTAAGCTTGAAATCGGATAGTTCGTTTTCGCCTAATGAGCTTTTTGAGAAAAAACTTAAATTGAAATTTAAGTATCATGACAGGATTTTTTCAAATCTCTTGGAATGTGGCGACCAGAACCTTGGAGATAAGGAAGTGTTGTGTACATTCTTTGAAGCGGTATATGAAAAAAGGCTTGCTGAAAAATATTTTGAAAAAATTTCGTGAAGATGGGTTCTTTTTCAATCTTTGCGTTGTAGGCATCGTGCGATAATAAGCACTTTATCAAAAGAATAAAGACCAAATACCGGAACAAATTGCTTGTCCCGGTATTTTTTTGCAAAAATAATTATAACGGCTGTGATTTTGGTCGTTCAAAAGACGTGGTTTCAGCGTTTTTTTGCTTATGTTTTTTTAATGAAAATAGTTGTAAAATACGTTCAATGAAGTAGAAAACGGGTAAACCGTGAGGTTAAAAACATATTGTTTTTAAGGAAAGGAGGATTATGGATGGGAAATATTATCAATTGGGACAAAGAAAAGGGATGCGTGGTAGATGTTATTCCTGTAGAACAGGAGGCACAAAGCAACTGCCTAACAGAACCAGTTTCTGCTGAACCAGAAAAAGTCATAGAGGATAAAAAAGTGTATCTTGCTCAGGATATCCAAAATTTATTAGGAATCGGGCGTAGCCGCTGTTACACATATCTGGAAGAGGTTTACAAGAAACAGGAGCCCTTCCGGGTAATCAAAATCGGAAAGCTGTTCCGCATACCGAAGCAGTCTTTTGATAACTGGTTAAACGGATGCGGATAGGAAAGGAGGTATTATGTGGCTGGAAAATCAAAAAATGTAAGCGTCTTTAAGCGGGGAAATTCCTGGTATCATTATGTCAAAATACTTCGGGATGATGGAAGCACCGGATATAGTAAGAAAGGTGGCTTTTCGACGGCTGCTGAAGCTGAAAGGAGTTATAGGCAGCATGAGGAAGAATTCAAAAAAGCATATAGGACTTACCAGATGTCAAATAAAATAAATACAGATATAGGGTTAAAGGATTATCTGATTTATTGGTTTGAGGAGATGTATTCTTCAAGAATAGAGAATACAACCCGTATGGTAGGTGCTTATACTCTGTACGATCTGATACTGCCACATATGGAGCAGGACATTAAGCTTCGTTTGGTAAATGTGGAGTATCTGGATTCTCTTTTGAAGATGGCTGCCAAAGCAACGGAGTCTGCAGGAAACAAATGTCGGGAACTTCTCAATATGGCTTTTAAAGATGCGGTAACACAAGGATATGTAAAAAACAATCCCGTGCCGGGAACTATGTCGTATAAGCGGAAAAAGACGAATGTGATTATTTTGAGTAAGGAAAAGTTGAGGGTTTTGCTTGCAGCGGCATCTAAAAGTAATTGGTACTTGGAAATTCTGTTGGCAGTATTTTGTGGTCTGAGGAAGGGTGAAATCGGAGGTTTAAAATTCTCTGATTTTGATATGGAGCAGGAAACGGTTTCAATCAGCCGACAAATTACATCTAACCCCATAATTCCTAAAGGGCAAAGCAAGCCGGAAGAGTACCAGATTATAGAACGTGCTCCAAAGACAGAAAACAGCTATCGTATCATAAGAGTTCCGGCTGCCGTATTAAAAGAAGTTAATATAAGGAAGAAACTAGTAGAGAGCAATCGGAAAAAACTCGGTGATTCCTATTTGGATTATGGCTATATCTCAAGTCAGGAAAATGGATTGCCACATGGAACAGCTTCTTTTAATGTCGCACTGTCAAAACTTTGTGAGAGAAATGCACTACCCCATGTAACAGTACACGGATTAAGGCATATGTACGCTACAATTCTTGTAGAACAGGGCGTTCCTTTAGTGAAGATTTCTGCGTTGCTCGGTCATTCCTCTGTGAATACGACATTTGAATATTATTGTGAGGTGATGGATGAAAATGATAAGATTATTTCCTTTTTAAACAGCACATTTATACCGGAAGGAGGCGTTGGGTGAAATGCTGGATATGTCAATACAGAATTACATAGACTGGTATGTAAAACCTGTAATGAAAATAAGAAATGGATATGGCTTTCGTGTTATCTTAAAGTATGCAGATGGTACGGAAAAATCTCAGCAGAAAGCAGGCTTTCCTACGAAAAGGGAAGCCGAAAAAGCAAGGGAGCGGATAATAGCAGAACTTTACAATGGAAGTTATATTGTGTATGCCAATATTCCGGTCAGGGATTATATGGAATATTGGCTGGAAAATGATATCAGGGAGAGGTCAAAAAGTGAGGAAACATATTATACCTACTCTGAAATTGTGAAGAACCATATTATACCCGTCATTGGGAATAAAAGAATGGCAGAAGTAAATGCAGGAGATGTTCAAAAACTGTTCAATTCTAAAACGGAGTATTCAGTATCTGTTGCTAGATTGGTAAAAACAGTAATGAACATCTCTTTTCGCTATGCGGTAAATCACAAGTTTATAGCAGTAAATCCGACAAAGGGAATCAATTTACCGAAAAAGGTGGTAAAAAAATCTTATCATATAAGAACGATTGATACGCAGAAGACGCTCACCTCAGAACAGATTATGGTTCTCATAGAAGCAAGCAAAGGAACACCTATTCATATACAGGTGTTGTTTAATGTACTGATGGGTTTAAGGCGCAGCGAGATTAACGGATTAAAGTATTCGGATGTTGATTATGTCAATCGGACACTTACCGTTCAAAGGCAGTTAGGAAAAAAGTTAAATGGGAAGAAGGAAGATTTTGCTCCTAAGACATTTACTAAACAGGAAGTGGGACTGAAAAGTGAATCCAGTTATCGTACGCTGCCTATTCCGGATTATGTTTTTGAAGCAATCCTAGAGCAAAGGAAGTGGTATGAAAAATGCAGGAACAGGAGAAAAAAGGAATTTAAGGATCTGGATTATATCTGCTGCTCCAGTTATGGCAGACCCCGGAGTAAGAGTTTTCATTGGAAGCACTATAAGAAACTGCTCTCAGATAACGATCTTCCTGATATACGCTGGCATGATCTTAGAATTACCTTTTGTACCCTGCTTTTGAAGAATGACTTTAATCCAAAAGCGGTATCGAAGCTGATGGGGCATGCGAAGGAGATTATTACAATAGATGTGTATGGTGATAATCAGGGCATTATAGCCGACTGTGTACCGGAGATTGCTGATTTCATGGAGGAGGTGATGCCAGGAACGGAAACGGACGATGAATTTAAGGAAGAACTTCTGGATATTGTAATTGATACAGGAGAATACTTAGACGAGGTATCTTAAAAATGTTTATGGTATGATGCATATAATAAAGGAACAAACGTTCGGAAATAATGGACAACTATGTATATTTGTGCTATACTAAAAAGTAATTTCGTTCCATTTAGTCCATGCTGTGATACATGGGGTTGTGGAGTAAGAAAAACTGGGAAAGGTTACGCTCATTCGTCCAGAGGGTGTTTTTGATGAAAAGTGAAAATGCATATGGACGAATTTTGGGCTAATAGACGAACTTTTTTACTATTAAATTCAGGAGGTGGTTTTGTGCAAACTGAACAAAAAATGTTCAAACTTCATGCTCCCTACCAACCAACGGGAGACCAGCCTCAAGCGATAGAGGACCTAGTAAAAGGATTCAAAGAAGGCAATCAATTCCAGACTTTACTAGGTGTTACGGGTTCTGGAAAGACCTTCACAATGGCGAATGTCATAGCGGCACTGGGTAAGCCGACTTTGATCATTTCGCACAATAAAACTTTGGCGGCACAGCTCTACGGTGAGTTTAAAGAATTCTTCCCTGAAAATGCAGTGGAGTATTTTGTGTCCTATTACGATTATTATCAGCCCGAGGCTTATGTACCATCTTCAGATACTTATATTGAAAAAGACTCTTCGATAAATGATGAGATAGATAAGCTTCGTCATTCGGCAACAGCAGCACTGTCTGAGAGAAGAGATGTAATAATAATTGCCAGTGTATCATGTATATATGGACTTGGAAGTCCTATTGATTATCAGAATATGACAGTATCTTTAAGACCGGGGATGATCAAAGATCGGGATGAGGTCATGAAGAAGCTTGTTGAAATACAGTACACAAGAAATGATATGGATTTTAAACGTGGTACGTTCAGAGCAAGAGGAGATGTACTTGAAATATTTCCAGTGTCTCAGTCAGATATAGCATATCGTGTTGAATTTTTTGGAGATGAAGTAGACAGGATTACGGAAATTGATGTACTTACAGGAGAAGTAAAAGCTTCACTTGAGCATATGGTGATTTTTCCGGCATCGCATTATGTTGTTGACCATGAATCTATGGAAAGAGCAACACGAGATATACAGGTAGAACTTGATGAGCGTGTAAAATATTTTCAAAGTGAGGATAAACTTCTTGAGGCGCAGAGAATATCAGAGAGAACCAATTTTGATATTGAAATGATGAAAGAGACAGGCTTTTGCTCAGGAATAGAAAATTATTCAAGGCATTTATCCGGACTTAAGGCGGGACAACCGCCGCATACACTTCTTGATTATTTTCCGGATGATTTTATAATAATGGTTGATGAATCGCATATAACTATTCCTCAGATAAGAGGAATGTATGCAGGTGACAGGTCACGAAAGACTACACTTGTAGACTATGGCTTCAGGCTGCCATCAGCACTTGACAACAGACCGCTCAATTTTGAAGAATTTGAGGAACATATAAATCAGATGCTTTTTGTATCTGCTACTCCAAATAAATACGAGAAGGAACATGAACTTGCAAGAGTTGAGCAGATTATACGACCTACAGGGCTTCTTGATCCTGAGATTGCAGTACGTCCTGTGGAAGGACAGATAGACGACCTTTTGGGAGAGATAAGAAAAACTATAGATTCCGGCAATAAAGTCATGGTGAATACACTTACAAAGAAGATGTCAGAAGATCTTACTGATTATTTACGTGAAGTAGGTATCAGGGTTAAATATCTTCATTCCGATATAGATACTCTTGAACGTTCAGAGATAATTAGAGATATGAGAATGGATGTATTTGATGTACTTGTGGGCATCAACCTTCTTCGTGAAGGTCTTGATATACCTGAGATAGCTCTTGTAGCGATACTTGATGCAGATAAGGAAGGTTTTCTGCGTTCGGAGATAGCACTTGTCCAAATAATCGGACGAGCTGCACGCAATGCAGAAGGTCATGTTATAATGTATGCAGATACAATTACCGATTCTATGCGAAATGCTATAGATGAGACAAACAGACGTAGGAGCATACAGTCGAAATATAATGAGGAGCATGGAATAACACCACAGACTATTAAAAAAGCTGTCAGAGATCTTATAAGTATATCAAAGAAGGTTGATTCACAGGATGATGATATTAGTAAAGATATTGAATCAATGAATAAAAAGGAACTTGAAAAGCTGCTTAATGCAATTACAAAGAAAATGCATTCTGCGGCGGCAGAACTTAATTTTGAGCTTGCAGCCAAACTTAGAGATCAGATGATAGAAGTCAAGAAACAAATTGTTGATAATTTTTGAACGTGAGGTGAAATAAGACGTGAAATGGTGGAAGAGACTTATATTTTCTATAATCAGTCTGATATTTGGATATGTTTCAATCAACTATCTTTATTATGCATTTACAATACTAACCAATGCATCCGGCAATGCGGAACTTTATAAGCCGGCAGGAGATGGTGTCAGACAGTTGATTGGTGCAGCTATGTTTATTCTGTACTTCATAGTAATTGCATTTTATTTCTGGATTATCAGGAGGTCATCACCCAAGATTGATATTATAGAAAAGAATGAAAAAACAGGGGAACAGAGATTAAAGAAAAAATGGTTTGACATAATTCTTCAGATAGCATTTATACTGACAGGGATGATTATAAGATGGTTCTATGTTATGTGCATATATCTGCCATCCATAGTATGAAAAAGAACTTCCAAAATTGCAAATAATGCAGTTTTGGAAGTTCTTTTGTTGATAATCATTTATATCAAAGATGAAATCTGTATATTGGAATCCTTTGATAAGTCATATGTTTTATCTTTGGTTATAACTATTGGTCTTGATAAGAAATTGTTATTTATGAGAACTACGCGTCCTTTTTCTCCATTGGACAGCATCACCTCAGTATTTATATAAGCTTCTACAGTGTGTTGCATAAATGTGAATAAAGCACCCGGCTCATAACCATTTTTCTCAAGCTCCATCTGTTCAAGTACAGGAAATGGACAGATACCTTTTCGGTAACATCTGTCTGAAGTCATTGCATCATAAACATCTGCAATGGCAACTATAGAAGCAAAATTGTCAATATCATGTCCAACAAGGTGTTTTGGATAGCCGCTTCCGTCAAAGCGTTCATGATGCTGGAGTGCAGCAAGTTTTATTCTTGAATCTAATTTTTTGCTTCTCAATATTTCATATCCGTATTGAGGATGATTTCTTATTTGCTGGAATTCTTCATCTGTAAGCTTACCGGGTTTTTTGATTATTTCAGCAGGAATCTTAAGTTTACCTATATCATGCAGCATTCCGGCTGTTGTCAGTACATTCAGATCGTTTTCTGAAAGACGCATCCATTTACCAATTACATTACAGATAAGAGCTACATTCAGGGAATGTGCATATGTAAGATCATCATAACCACGCATACACTGCATCATATCAAGAAGATGCAGCGGATTTCTTGTCCTTTTCAATATTTTTGTGATGTTTCCCAGTATATCATCCACAATACCATCAGAACTTTTTACAACTATATCGTTTAACTGGGTTTTGAAAGTATCAAGTGATTCATTAAATTCATTGGAAAACTCTTTAAATTCTTCTGACTCCTGGATTCGTTCAAAATATGTTGGTGTTTCAGTGGCTGTGGCTGGAGCACTGTTGCCGGAATCTGCTGTTTCATCATTTTCAAATATTTTAACAGATTTAACTGCGTAGTATTTTAATTTGTCGATTATATCATCTGTAAGAGTTGTATTGCTTTGAATAACAAGATGATTTGTAAAAGTGTAAGCCGCTTCGGCAGCGACCATCCCAGGTTTAAGATTTGCTGTAAGTACTTTTTTTGTTTTCATTTTAATCCTCCATCCCTACTCTGCCAACATAATTTGGACTGTGAGCACAAATTTAAATTGTGAGTTTATTTGACCGATTAAGGTGTAAAGTGGGCTTTTGACACCTTAATCTTTAACTTAATCTGTTCTTTTTCATTTATACACAAATATTTCAGAGAAAAGGCTTTCTATTTGTTAAAATTATACCATTTTATGTAAAAAAAGAAAAGCATAAAATAGCTTGACATAGGTATGTATTTATAATATAATTAACAAATGTGGCGTGTGATATGCTGAACCAAAGCCCCGGTATAGCATCTATGCGCAGTAAATATATTGTTGTAGATAAAATCGAGTGATTAAGAGTTAGGAGGTACTGGGATGAAAAGTTATATGGCTAGCCCATCCACAATTGAAAAGAAATGGTATGTAGTTGATGCTACAGGACATACATTAGGACGTCTTGCAACAGAAGTTGCAAACGTATTAAGAGGTAAGAATAAGCCTACTTATACACCACATATTGATACAGGTGATTATGTAATCGTTATCAACGCTGAAAAGATTAAGGTTACAGGTAAGAAATTAGATCAGAAGATCTACTACAATCATTCAGACTATGTTGGTGGAATGAGAGAAACAACACTCAAAGATATGCTCGCTAAGAAACCTGAGTATGTTATCGAACATGCTGTAAAGGGTATGCTTCCAAAAGGACCACTTGGTCGTCAGATGTTTAGCAAACTTCATGTATACGCAGGTGCAGAACATGCACAGGAAGCACAGAAGCCTGAAGTATTAGAAATCAAAGAAAGAGCATAATTGAGAGGAGGAAAATAAATTGGCTAACGCAAAATTTTATGGAACAGGTAGAAGAAAAAGCAGTATTGCTAGAGTATATTTAGTACCAGGAACTGGTAAAATTACAATCAATAAAAAAGATATGGACAGCTACTTTGGTCTTGAAACATTAAAGATCATCGTTCGTCAGCCACTTGAAGCTACAAACACAACAGATAAGTACGATGTTATCGTAACTGTTCGTGGTGGTGGATTCACAGGACAGGCTGGTGCTATCAGACATGGTATCTCAAGAGCCCTTCTTACAGTTGATGGAGATTTCCGTCCAACACTTAAGAAAGCCGGATACTTAACTCGTGATTCACGTATGAAAGAACGTAAGAAATACGGTCTCAAGAAAGCTCGTAGAGCACCTCAGTTCTCAAAGAGATAATTCAATTTCAGAAAATCATATTACACTCCAGGACTTTTGTTCTGGAGTGTTTTTTGAATGTAACAGTTCAGTCTCTCATTTCTTACATTCATAAACCTGCCAGCTACGCTGTCAGCCGCTGCTATGCAGCTTTTGTTTATTTCATTTCAGAAATGAAAGGCTATTCCACCATAAAGTAATAGCCAATAATATAATGAGCAAGCTCAAATATGTGTTGCCTATTACTTTATGGCTGAACTGTTACTTTTGAATATAAAATATGGTAGAATATTATATAAAATTGCCTTATAAATGTGATATTATGCATGTTTATGATGATACAGAAATATCTAAGAGAATTATTAGAAAACATAAATAGGATTTATTAATATATTCTAATGAATATTGGAGTGAACGGGATATAATAAATTGGATAGAATAAAACATTCAGGAAAATTGGGAGGATATAATGCAGTTTAATATAACAATGTCAAATGATTTTGAAGATAATATCAGAAGAGAGTGGGCTTTGACCAATGGAATAGGTGGATATGCCGGGGGTTCTATTACCGGAGCTATAAATAGAACACACCAGGGATATCTTATTGCCAGTCTGCACGCTCCGGTCATGAGGTACGTTTGCTTTTCAAAGACAAATGAAAAAATTTTATGCGAAGATACAGTATACGACTTGTCGTCTGATCAGTTCAAGGGTCAGCAATATACCGATGGTATAAGATATCTTAGAAATTTTACATATGACGGAACAGTATGTTTTACATATCATGCCGGTGATATTATCATCAAGAAACAGATAGCATTGGCTCAGGGTAAAAATCTTTCAGCAGTGGCATATACCATTGAGAATAAAGGCTCTGATGCAATGCTTTCGATTACACCATTTATGAATTTCAGGGAACATTCCGAGAGTTCTACTATAGATTCATTACAATTTCTTGTTACAGAGTCTGAAAGTGGTTTTAATCTTATTCCGGCTAAGCAGAGTGATTATTGTATCCGTATAGCATTTTCAGACGGAAAACTTTCTGCTCGTCAGGAAAAGTTCATAAACAACCTTGAAGCTCAGACAGAGGTGGATAATGAAGTATCCGGGCTTGATTGTGCTTTTTGTCCGTATGATGTGAAGCTGGATATACCGGCAGGCTCAGTTATGCATTTTTCGATACTATGTGATATTGTACCAATTGAGGAAGATAAAACAGTGGATGAACTAAGATGTGATTCAGAAAGTTCATTTGATATAGTTCGCAGCCAACTTCAATATACCAGTAAACTTATCAGTAAGAGTGGTTTTGCAGATGACTTTGCGCAAAAACTGACAGTCGCTGCCAATCAATTCATTGCTTATCGTGAGTCTACCGGCTATGATACTATACTGGCAGGTCTGCCGTGGTTTACTGACTGGGGACGTGATACGATGATATCTTATACAGGACTCACCCTTTGCACCGGACGCTTTGACAAAGCACATGATATATTGCTGACATTTGCAAAGTACTGCAGAAATGGTCTTATCCCAAATATGTTTCCTGATAACGGACAGAAACCTCTTTACAATACAGTTGATGCATCACTTTGGTATTTTTATGCAGTATACAAGTATCTGCAGTATGTGGACACTCAGGATGCTTATGATTTTATAAAAAATGAGATATATCCTTCTCTTAAAAAGATAATAGCTGCATATAAAAATGGTACTGATTTTTCGATATACACGGATACAGACAGTCTGATTCATGCCGGTAGTGGACTAGATCAGGTTACGTGGATGGATGTGCGTGTTGGTGACTGGGTTGCGACACCACGTCATGGCAAACCTGTTGAGATAAATGCGTTGTGGTACAATGCTCTTTGCACCATGGATATGTTACAGGAAAAATTCGGTGAGAATGATAAAAGCTACAGGAAGCTTGCTGATTGTGTAAAGGATTCATTCAACAAGAGATTTTGGAATGAAAAATGTGGGTGTCTGTATGATGTGGTTGATGAGGATGATGACACGATACGTCCAAATCAGATTTATGCTGTAAGTCTTCCATTTACCATGCTCGATAATGCTCGTGAAAAGGCTATAGTAAACGTTGTGATGGATAAGTTGTATATTGGCTGTGGTCTGCGCTCCCTTGATCCGGCTCACAAAGACTATCATCCTATTTACATTGGCTCACTTTCTAAGCGTGACCATGCATATCATCAGGGGACAGCATGGGGCTTTTTGCTCGGTGCATTTATAGATGCTTATGTAAAAGTAAATGGCAGTACAAAAACAACTGCTATAAAAGCTGCTAAACTTATCGAGCCGGTAAAAGCACATCTGCTTGAGAATTGTGTAGGCTCAATTTGCGAGATTTTTGATGGTGATGCACCACACAAAGGCCGTGGATGCTATGCTCAGGCATGGAGCGTGGGTGAAGTCCTTAGAAGCTACTGTGAGGATATACTGCCATTATTATAATTGTATATGTTCATCAAGATTTGATTTTTGATATTATTCTGTGTTTTTGTTGCATGTGAATTAAATCTTGTGGTAAAGGAGGGAGTGAATAGCAACTGATATTTTGTTGGATAATATCTTTTTGGCTAAAATTGTGGTAGAATATTTAATAAGTTAAAAATATCTTTATTATTAAAGAATAAAAAATATACGAGTGGGAGGAATTATTATGGGATACATTTTAGCTTTGGATATTGGTGTGGCATCTGTTGGTATGGCAGTGATTGACAGGGAAACGGAAACAGTGGTTGAGGCTTCGTCAGATATTTTTGAAGAAGCATCAGCGGCATCTAATCAATTAAGAAGATCAATGCGTCAGGGTAAGCGCTTGAAGAGAAGACAAAAAACAAGAATAAATGATTTTAAAAAGTTGTGGGAAAATTGTGGATATATTATTCCACAGACAAAAAGAACGGACATCGTAGATATTAAAGTTAAGGCATTAAGAGAATGTATAACGTTTGATGAATTATATCTGATCTTATACAGCTATTTGAAACATCGTGGGATTTCATATTTAGAGGATGCTAATGATGATTCAGTTGCTGGATCAGGGTCATATATCAATGGATTAAAGCATAATGCAAAAGAATTGGAAAATCATTATCCATGCGAAATTCAGAAAGAAAGATTAGTTGATAATGGAAAATACAGAGGTCAGACACAGGTTATAATTGATGGCGAAAAGACAGATCTTAGCAATGTATTTACTACAGGTGCGTATAGAAAAGAAATTCAGTGTATATTTGAAACGCAGAAAAAATATCATGATAATTTGACAGATGAATTTTGCGATGAATACATGGTTTTGTTTAATAGAAAGAGAAAATATTATGAAGGTCCTGGAAATGAAAAATCAAGGACAGACTATGGTAAATATACGACAAAGATAGGCAATGATGGTAAATATATAACAGAAAAGAATATTTTTGAAAAGTTAATCGGAAAATGCAGTGTTTATGAAGATGAACTTCGAGGTGCAGCGGCATCATATACAGCTCAGGAGTTTAATTTTTTAAATGATTTGAACAATCTTACTATCAATGGAAGAAAGCTTCAGGAAGATGAAAAAAGGAATATTGTCGCAAAAGTAAAGAGTAGCAATACTATTAATATGAGAAAGATTATTGCTGAGGCAATGGGAGAAAAAATAGAAGAATTTTATGGTGCACGTATAGATAAAAGTGATAAAGAAATTTTTCATAAATTTGAAGCCTACAATAAGATGCGTAAGGCATTGTTAAATATAGGGGTGGATATTAATGATTTTGAGCGTGAAGATCTGGATAGGATAGGCTATATTTTGACTATTAATACAGATAGGGAAGCTATAATGGAAGCTTTTGGAGAATCTGAACTTCAATTGACAGATGATGTGATAGATTGTCTAATTGGTGTTAGAAAAAGCAATGGATCGTTATTCAGCAAGTGGCAGTCCTTTTCAATTAAGATAATGCTTGAATTAATTCCAGATATGTATGAACAGCCAAAAGAGCAGATGACGCTTTTAACTGAGATGGGAATTATGAAAGGAAAAACAGAAGAATTTGCAGGCGTTAAATATATTCCTGTAGATATAATCAGTGATGAGATATATAATCCGGTAGTTCGTCGTTCTGTAAGAATATCATTGAAAATATTGAATGCTGTTTTAAAAAAATATAAAAAACTGGATCAGGTTGTAATAGAGATGCCACGTGACCGTAATTCAGATGAGATGAAAAAGCGAATAAAAGATATGCAGGATATGAATGAAAAAGAGATGGAACATATTGAGGGTAAGCTTGTATCAATCTATGATATTACTCTTGCACCGACAGATTTTAGTTCACAAAAGCAGCTTACACTTAAGCTTAAACTTTGGAATGAACAGGATGGAATATGTTTATATTCAGGCAGACAAATTGATCCACATGACATAATTAATAGTCCGGAATTATTTGAAATTGACCATATAATTCCCAGATCTATATCATTTGATGATTCAAGAAGTAATAAGGTTTTAGTATATCGTACAGAAAACCAGAAGAAGGGCAACCAGACTCCTTATTATTATCTGACACACTCAGATGGAAATTGGACATTTGAGCAATTTAAAGCAATGGTGATTGGTTTATCTAAGAAAAAAGAATATGCCATATCACGTAAAAAGATGAAAAATCTTCTGATGATGGATGATATTACAAAGATGGATGTTTTAAAAGGTTTTATTAATAGAAATATTAATGATACAAGTTATGCATCAAGAGTCGTACTTAATACGGTACAGAGTTATTTTAAAGCAAAAGAGACGGATACAAAAGTTAAGGTTATCAGAGGCAGTTATACACATCAGATGCGAACGAATATGAAATTGGATAAGATCAGAGAAGAAAGTAATTCTCATCATGCTGTTGATGCTATGCTGATTGGCTATTCGCAGATGGGATATGAGGCTTATAGGAAACTTCAGGGAGAATTTATCGACTTTGAAACAGGCGAAATCCTTAATCCAAAAATGTGGGATGATAAAATGTCAGATGATGTTTATGCTGATTTTCTCTATGGTATGAGATGGGGAAATATACGCAAGGAGATTACAAGAGCAGAAAAAGAGGTTAAGTATTGGTTTAAGGTTGATAAAAAATCGAATCGTGGACTTTGTAACCAGACCATTCGTGGAACAAGAGAATATGATGGTAAAACCTATAAAATCAATAAATTTGACATAAGAACAAAAGAAGGTATTGCATTATTTAAAAAACTGGCATTAAGTAAAAAAGAAAGCGACAGAGAAAAACTATTGGTTTATAAAAACGACCGTAAGACTTTTGATAATCTTGTTCAGATTTTTGAAGACTATTCAGATGCAGCCAATCCATTTGTACAATATGAAAAAGAAACAGGGGACTATGTGAGAAAGTATTCTAAAAAACATAATGGACCTCGTATTGATAAGTTAAAATACACAGATGGTGAAGTTGGAACGTGTATAGATATATCACATAAATATGGATTTGAAAAAGGAAGTAAAAAAGTTATACTTGAAAGTCTTGTTCCATATCGTATGGATGTTTACTATAATGTTGAGAATGAGTCATATTATTTGGTTGGCTTAAAGCAGTCAGATGTAAAATGTGAAAATGGCAGGTATATTATTGACGAAGATGCATATGCGGTTACACTTGTAAATGAAAAAATGATAAAACCGGGACAGACAAGAAAAGATCTCGAAAAGCTTGGTTTTGAGTTTAAGCTGTCCTTTTATAAGAATGATATAATCGAATATGAAAAAAATGGAGAAATATTCATGGAAAGATTTTTGTCTAGAACAATGCCAAAACAAAAGAATTACATTGAAACTAAACCGATTAATAAAGCAAAATTTGATAAACGAAAGCAATTTGGATTAGGAAAAACAAAAATGATAAGAAAGTACAATATGGATATTCTGGGCAATTATTATATGTGCTGTGAAGAGAAATTTTCAATTTATTGTGATTAAATTGGCTGAACTGTTACTGATTAAGGGTAACAGTTCAGCCCATCATTTCTTACATTCATAAACCTGCCAGCTACGCTGTCA
>CAZFFA010000024.1:0-18947 GCA_964517955.1 uncultured Jutongia sp.
GCAATAATGATGATCTTACACAGCTTAAACGTATAGTTGACAATGGCAAGGTTGATGGTGTTGTTCTCATGAGAACTTTTATCAATGATGAAGCTATAAAATATCTTATTGATGAAAAGAAACCATTTGTTGTTATTGGATCTTCAGAATACGAGGATGTTGTTCAGATAGATCAGAATCATTATGAAGGGTGCAAGGAACTTACATCAATGCTTTTACTCAAGCAGATGAAACGCATCGCACTTATAGGTGGTGATGAAGCCCACATGGTTACAAGAAGCCGTCTTAAAGGATTTATGGATGCACATAAAGAACTTGGAGTTCCGGTATGTGAAAATTTGATCTATATGGATCAGAACAATACAAGAATGATAGAAAGAGCTGTAGATGATATTTTTATGGACAGGGTAGACTGTATAATCTGCATGGACGATATGATATGTTCATCGGTTCTTTCAAAGATTCAGCGGGAAAATATGATTGTACCGGATGATGTGCGTATAGCATCATTTTTTGACAGTATGCTTCTTAGAAATCATATACCGTCAATCACATCTCTCAGGTTTAATGTTAAGGAGGCTGGAAGAGTCGCCGGAGACAGACTGATAGATATACTTGAAGGAAAAGAAGTAGATAAGATTACACTTCTTGGATATAAGACAGATTTAAAAGATTCGACAAAATTCTAATAAATAATATTTTACCATGGAAGTCTAAAAAAAGATTTTATAGTATTTAATACTAGGTAGATTAAAAGAAAAGGAGGCAGACAGTGACAGATTTTATAAAAGGAATGGATATTTCTACACTTATTGAAGTAGAAAAATGCGGTGGAAAATTTTATGACAAAGGTGTTGAGAAGGATGCGCTTGATATATTGAAGTCATATGGAACCAATGCAGTACGTATAAGAGTCTGGTGTGATCCATATGATGAAAATGGTGCACCTTATGGTGCCGGAACCAATGATATACCTATGATGATTAAACTTATGAAGAGAGTAAAGGCACATGGTATGCAGATGCTTCTTGATATTCATTACAGTGATTTCTGGGCAGATCCGGGCAAACAGATAAAACCAAAGGCATGGCGTGGCTTCTCAGTGGATGAACTTGAAAAGGCTGTTTATGATTATACAGTTGAAGTTTTAACTATATGTAAGGAAAATGATTGTGTCCCGGAAATGGTACAGGTTGGAAATGAGCTTTCCAATGGAATGCTTTGGCCGGAAGGTCAGGTGCCGGAGTATGATAATCTTGCGAAATTCGTGAGTGCAGGTATACGTGGAGTTAAGAAGGTTGCTCCTGATACAAAGATTATGATACATCTTGACAATGGCGGCAACAATGAACTGTATAGAAGATGGTTTGACAATTATATTAAGCGTGGAGAGGATTTTGATGTAATTGGTATGTCTTACTATCCTTTCTGGCATGGTTCTCTTGAAGATCTTTCATACAATATGACAGATATAGCTAAACGTTATGGAAAAGATATAATTATAGCGGAAGTTTCAATGGGATATACCATGGAAGATTATAAAGAATATGAGAAGCTTGACAACAGAATTGGTATGGCTACAAAGCCGGAACTTGTGGAAAAGATTGATTATCCTATGACAAAAGAAGGTCAGAGAGACTTCATGCAGGATATTATGGAACGTATAACAGCTATTCCGGATGGCAGGGGTAAAGGCTTTTATTATTGGGAGCCGGCATGGATTCCTGTACCGGGTTCAGGATGGGCTACAAAAGAATCTCTTGAATATATGGATTCTCCCGGTCCATGTGGTAATGAATGGGCAAATCAGGCACTTTTTGATTATGATGGAAATGCACTTCCTGCACTTGAGGTTATTAAGGAATATAATCCAAAATAACATAATCTTTGTGGGTTGTACCATAGTATAAAGAGCAACATGATAGTTATTGTAAGAATAGCGGTGCATAATTGTTGCTTGTAGCTGTGAAGATAATGCTATATAATAAAAACAGAGACATAAAAAGCATGTAATAATGCGAATTTGATTCGCAATGAAAATAAAGAATAATAATGGAGGGTAATATTATGAAGATTTTAGTATTAGGTGGTGCTGGTTATATTGGTTCACATACTGTAAGTGAGCTTGTTGATGCCGGAGAAGATGTTGTTATAGCTGATAACCTCGAGACTGGCCATATTGAGGCGGTTAATCCAAAGGCTAAGTTTTATAAAGGCGATATTCGTGATAGAAAATTTATAGATAGTGTATTTGACAATGAGAAGATAGATGCAGTTATTCATTTTGCTGCAAACTCTCTTGTAGGTGAGAGTATGACTAATCCTCTTAAATACTATGATAATAATCTTTATGGAACAAAGGTTCTTCTTGAAAGCATGGTAGCACATGGTGTAGATAAGATTGTATTCTCTTCAACAGCCGCAACATATGGCGAACCTGAAAGTATTCCAATTCTTGAGACAGATAAGACAGAGCCAACTAACCCATACGGTGAGACAAAGCTTTCTATGGAAAAAATGATGAAATGGACAGGTGTTGCTCATGGACTTCGTTATGTAGCTCTTCGTTATTTCAATGCATGTGGTGCTCATGTAAGTGGTGAAATAGGTGAGGCTCACAATCCTGAAACACATCTTATTCCTCTTATCCTCCAGGTGCCAAATGGCCAGAGAGAAGCAATTAGCATTTTTGGTGATGATTATGATACAAAAGATGGTACATGTGTAAGAGATTACATACATGTAACTGATCTTGCACAGGCTCATATACTTGCTGTTAAATATCTCGCAGATGGTGGAGAAAGCAATGTATTCAATCTTGGTAATGGTGTAGGATTTACAGTAAAAGAAGTTATCGAGACAGCAAGAAAAGTAACAGGTCATCCAATTCCTGCCGTAGTATCACCTCGTCGTGGTGGAGATCCTGCTAAGCTCATTGCTTCAAGTGAAAAGGCAAAGAAAGTGCTTGGATGGAAACCGGAACATGCAGATCTTGAGGAGATTATAGCAACTGCGTGGAAGTGGCATAAGAATCATCCAAATGGATATGCAAAATAAAAGTTGTTCAGAAGTAAATTGTTCAGAAGTAAATTTATAAAACTATAAAAATAAAAGGTTAAGCAAAATTGCTTAACCTTTTATTTTTATATAGTATTGGTTCACCAATAAGTGGCACATCAACAAAAATTGCTAAAGCATTTTTTGCAGGTTTATGAATGTAAGAAATAAAAGGCTGAACTGTTACTTTGGCAGAGACAATGCGCTGCATTGTCTATTTACATTTCTGCTTTCTTCTCTTCGTAAATCTTTTTGTATACTTCATCGATCTTTGCTTCATCGAGTTTAGTATCAAGGAAAAATTCTACTGCATAAAGTGCCTGGGCAACAAGCATTTCAAGACCATTTACACCGGTCATTCCAAGTTCTTTTGCCTGAGCAACAAGTTTTGTCTCAAGAGGATTATAGATAACATCGGCAACAGCTTTGCAGTTAGGGAACTTTGTAAGGTCTACAGGGCTTGCATCGCATTTTGGATACATTCCTACAGGACTTGCATTGGCAATAAACTCGGCATCTGTGTGATGCGCAAAACACTCTTCATATGTTATGGCTGTCTTTGTCTTAATGATATCTACGATGATGATTTCCTTTGCACCCATCTTTTTAAGTACGGCAACAACAGCCTTAGATGCACCGCCATCACCAAGAACAAGACATTTCTTACCGTTGACATCTATATTGTGCTTCTTAAGCATGTACATGAAACCTGAAAAATCAGTATTGTGTCCACATAATTTACCATTTTTATTTACGATAGTATTTACTGCACCTATAGCCTTAGCATTGTCATCAATTTCATCAAGGTATGGGATAACATCCTGCTTGTAAGGAATAGTTACATTTATAGACTTAAACTCATGCTTTTCCATAAAACCGGCAAATTCATCCCTGTTTAGTGGATGAATATCATATGTATAATCAGCCAACATCTCATGTATATCTTTTGAGTAGCTGTGTCCAAGTTTTTCACCAATTAAACCGTAATCCATTGTATAAATCCTCCTTATATGTACATTTATCTGCGATTATTTGTATTGCATATAGAATCAGGAGAGAAAAATTTTGAAAACCAAAACCTGATATCTATAATGTATAAATCTTATAATACAGCATTTTTATAATACAGGCAAATTTTTATAAAAATTTACTTATATTTTTGTAACAGTTCAGCTTCTCATTTCTTCAATTTTTTGATAAAAATTATTCACATATTTGATGAATACTGCATATATTTTGTTCATATATATTGACTATAGGAGGTGGCGATGTGGACAAGGAAAGTGATATTACCAAAAGAGAAATACAGCAGATTCTGTCTTTGAATATAAGAAAATGCCTTGCGGGAATTTCGCTTAATTATAGAAAACTGCAGGAAATAAGACTTAGAACAGGTATGCCGCTTATGATGATATACGATGGAAAGGAATATTTCATGTCGCTTAAGGAAGGGCTGACCAGAAATATTCACAATGCTTATATTGTTACGGCTGCTGAGATAAAAGAAACGATGGAATATGTAAGCAACTATTCGAGGTATGCTTATGAACAGGAGATAAGCCAGGGGTTTATAACAGTGCAGGGAGGTCACAGAGTTGGCATTGCCGGAAGAATAGTATGGGATGGAAAGAAGATTAAGAATATAAATTATATTTCCTTCTTAAATATCAGACTGGCACATCAGATAAAGGGATGTGCGGATAAGGTGATGCCATATATAAGAGATACTGAAGGATTTAAACATACGCTTATCATATCACCGCCACGATGTGGCAAAACCACCCTTTTGAGAGACATTATACGTATAACGGCGAATGGGGATGGAATATATGATGGAATGACGGTAGGTGTTGTAGATGAAAGATCTGAGATTGGAGCATGTTACATGGGACGTCCTCAAAACGATCTTGGATGCAGGGCAGATGTTCTTGATGGCTGTCCGAAATCAGACGGAATGATGATGCTTGTCCGTTCCATGTCTCCGGATATAATAGCCGTAGACGAAATTGGTTCAAAGGAAGATATTGAAGCAATGGAATATGTTATGAATTGTGGAATAAAGCTTATTGCTACAGTTCATGGAAAAGATATGGATGAGATAAGAAATAAACCTATACTTGGTCAGATGGTGAAGGAGAGAATGTTTCAAAGATACATTCTTTTAAAAGCAGGTAATACGGGAGTTATCCAGTCAATATTTGATGAAAGAGGATCAGTGCTTTATACATACAGTGTCACATTTAATTATCAAAGACAACAGACACCATGCTTTGCCGTATAGTGTTAAAAAGCATTATGTATATGTTGTTACTGTCTGCACTATTGGTATTTTATAAAGGTGTGAACAGTAATTTTATGTGAAAATGGAGCGGTGTATATATGATAAAACTGTTGGGAGTATTTTTGGTGACAGGTGGATGTAGTATGTGCGGCTGGTACTTTTCAGGCATGTTTCTTGGAAGGATACATTTGCTTGAAGAGTGGCAGCAGCTTATACAGTATCTATATGGAGAGATAGAATATTCAGCATCTGATATGGAGGAGATTTTGCAGCTTATGGTATTAAGAAGTACATATAGCAAAGCTTTCTGGGAGAATATGGTACAGGAAATCAAACAGCACAGAGGAATATTGTTTTCGGATATATGGAAAGAAAATTTACCTGATATAGAACTATGGGAGTCGCTTAAGAGGAATGAAAGAGAAATTATTATAGAGCTTGGGCGTAATGTTGGAAATCTTGACAGAGAGACGCAGCTTCACACGCTTGACATTTTTCAAAAAAGAATATCTGATAGTTTGTTGAAAGCGAGAGATGAATATAGAACACAGGAAAAACTTTGTCATGTTATCGGGATTACGGCAGGAATATTTATAAGCATATTACTGGTGTGACAGAAAGCGTTTGCCTGGCAGAATGGAGAAATTATATGACGATCAATCTTATATTTAAAATAGCTGCGGTTGGAATACTTGTATCAGTTCTTGGACAGGTTCTTAAACATTCAGGACGTGATGAACAGGCTTTTCTTGTAAGCCTTGCGGGGTTGATACTTGTTCTTTTATGGGTGGTTCCGTATATAGAAAATCTTTTTGAAACAATTCAGCGTCTTTTTACCATTGGCTAGGAGGCATATATGTTCAGAGTTGCGATCATTGGTGTCATGGCTGTATTTTTGGCATTGCCGCTTAAAAAGGATAAGCCGGAGTTTAGTATGCTTATTATACTTAGCAGTTGTCTTATAATACTTGGACTTGCTCTGTCAAGACTAGGGGACATCGTATCTTTTATAAGACAGGTATCGGGATATATAGGGGATGGTTCTCTTTATATTGATATTTTGTTAAAGATAATAGGAATAACATATGTAGCTGAATTTAGTTCAAATATTTGTCGTGATGCGGGATATGGGGCTGCCGGCAACCAGATAGATTTCTTTGGACGACTTATGATTCTGGCGGTGAGTATGCCGATACTCATGACTCTTATAGAAACCATAAGTAAATTTTGACAAAATGGAGAATTATATGAGTGCAGATACATCAGAAATTTTGAATGAACTTTCCGACAGTGAAGTTCAGAGAGTTATGGATGATATAATGGGAAGTTCTTCGTTTGATTTTGGTGATTATGTTGGAAAAATAGTAAATGGAAATGTCCCGTTTTCTGTACAGGATATATTGAGTGCAATAGCAAATGGAATTGCAGATAATCTGACACATGATAAGAAAACTTATGTTTATATAATAATCATTGCGATAATGGGTGCGGTGATCTCAAATTTTTCTAAACTTCTTCAGGGAAAAAAGGTGTCAGAGATGGCATTTTATTCAACCTACATACTGTTTTTTTCAATACTTGTTACTGCATTTTTTCACTTAAATAATATTGCACAGGAGACGATTGGCAAACTTTTTGATTTTATGAAAGTTTTATCACCGGCGTATTTTATGTGCGTATCTTTTTCAAGTGGAAGCATGGCAGGAAGTGTTTATTATCAGACAACACTGGTTATTATTACACTTGTCAATTATATGCTTATAAAGCTTGCACTTCCGGCTATACAGATATATTTTTTGCTGCAGCTTGCAGATCAGCTTTCGGAAGATAATATGTTTTCCAAATTATCAGAGCTGATACATGATATTCTCAGTTCATTTATGAAAGGAATATTTGGTGTTGTTATGGGGATAAATGTGATTCAGGGACTTGTAGTTCCTGTAGCTGCACAGACCAGACAGTCCCTTATCGTAAAAATAGGAAGTGCAATACCGGGTATAGGAAGTACAGTAAGCAGTGCAGCAGGGACGATTCTTTGTGCAGGTAAACTTGTAAAAAATGCGGTAGGGGTGACCGGCATAATAGTGGTTCTGATAATATGTGCAGTACCTCTTTTAAAGCTTGTGATCGGAAGATTTATGTATCAGGCAGTAACTGTTCTTATTCAGCCTGTATCAGACAAGCGTATCATAAAATGTCTTGGTGCGATTACAGAGGCTCTCCGACTGCAGATTTATGCAGTAGGTGTCGGATGCATGATGTTTGTAATATCTATTGCCATAATCAGTGCAATGACATAGAGAGGTGTGTGCTATGCATGAACTAATAAGAAGTGTACTTATTTATGTAGTTATCGTAACTGTTCTTCGGGGAATAATAACCAATGAAAATTATAAGCAGTATTTTAAGTTTGTCAGTGGGATCATTATGATACTTATGATGATCTCGCCTATTCTGAATTTTATTTATGATGATGGAGGCTGGTACCAAAAGCTGGAACATATCATGCTTAAATGTGATATAGATGAGGTGAATGATGAACTTAAGGTGTCTGATGGGATTTTTGAAAAAAAGGTTATGAGTAAGTGTGAAGATCAGATTAAGAAAAAAGTGGAAGATATGGCAGCTAAAAATGGAGTAGATGTAGAGGATATTGATGTACAGATGAAAAATAAGAATGATGAAATAAGGCTGTGTGACATAGGTATGAAGATTGGAAGCAGGAAGAATATAAAAGAAGACAGTGGTAACGATAATGAGATAGATAAGATTGAAGCAGTGCAGGTAGAAAATATAATGACGGAAAAATCTGTGAAAAATGAAAAAAGACATGATGATGGAAATCTAAAACTTTCAAAGAAGGAAAAAAATTTGAAATCTGATATATGTGATTATTTTGAATTGGAGAAAGACAGGGTGACATTATGGCACTGAAAAAAATCGATTTAAATGGACTTTTGAAAAAATACAGATTAAAAGGTGACGGTGAAAAGAAGAATCTGATACAGGAGATTGGACTTCCAAGACTTATTGTAATAATTCTTGCCGGAATAGTATTGCTCATAACATCACTTCCATCCGGGATAGTGAAAAAGCCGGATGAGACTTCCAAAGACGCAGAATACAGCAGTGGGGAATATTCGGATGATTATAAGAGTGGGAATTTAGGAGAAGACGGATATGAGGAGAATAAGGCTCTTAATGCGATGAATGTTTATGTTGCCAAAGAGGAGAAGAAGCTTGAGCGAATGCTTGAGAAAGTTGATGGAATAGGTAAAGTTGATGTGATGATAACATTGTCATCATCAGAGGAAAAAATGACGCTTAGGGACAGTGATGTGCAGGAAGACAATACAGATGAAACAGACAGTCAGGGAGGAACAAGAAAAAAGGACACATATAGTTCTAAGAGCCAGAATGTACTTATGAGTAATGACGGAAAGGAATCCCCATATGTGGTGAAGATAAACTCTCCGAAGATAGAGGGAGTGGTTGTTGTGGCACAGGGAGCCGGGACTGGAAGAAAAGATACAGAAATAATTGAGGCTGTTCAGGCATTATTTGAGGTAGAGTCACATAAAATCAAAGTAATGAGGATGGAATAACGAGAGTGTCAGACTTGTACCTGCAGTCCAAAGCAGTTGGGCTGGGGGAGAAATGGAGGATTAATATGAAAAAAGCATCACACAAAAACCAGATTATAATAACTGCACTTGCTGTAATGATAGTAGTTGCAGGGTATCTTAATTTTACAGGACAGGAGATAAGTACAAGTGGTCTTGTCTCAACGAAAACCGCTACAAGTACACCGGTTGTATCAGATAAAGATGGGTCGAAAAAAGCCCAAAAAGATGATGTCGATAAAAAAGAAGCAGATAAAGGTAATGAAGATATTTCAGCAGAAGATGAAGGAGAAGATGTATATAATGTTGCAGACAGTGGAGAAGTAGAGGCATCAAAGGAAAGTCCGGGGGAAGCTGTCATGGTATCAAATACATTGGGAGCAGATTATTTTGCATCTGCAAAATTATCAAGAGAGCAGACAAGAGCGAAAAATAAGGAAACACTTATGGATATTGTCAATAACAAAGCTATTTCATCTGCTGACAAACAGTCTGCAATAAAAGAAGTGTCAAAGCTCACAAAGATATCAGAAAAGGAAAATGCAGCGGAGCTTATGCTTCAGGCAAAAGGATTTACAGATGCCGTTGTAAGTATAAGTGACGGCAATGCAGATGTTGTAGTAAATGCCGAAGGGCTTACCGAGCAGCAGATAGCGCAGATAGAAGACATTGTTAAGAGAAAGACAGGGATAGAAGCAGGAAAAATAGTGATTACACCTGTAAATGTACACTAGTATTTTTAAAGCAATTATGTTAATATAAATAGTAATAATGTAATTAGAAAACATAATTGTAAGGAGGATGGCTACGTGGCTAAAGAACAGGAATCAACAGATTATGTTATGGGAAAACAGGGTATTGGTGAAGTTAAGATAGCTTCAGATGTCGTTTCAGTTATAGCGGCTCTTGCTGCAACAGAGGTTGAAGGTGTCAACTCCATGGCAGGTAATATTACAAATGAATTGATCGGAAAATTTGGAATGAAGAATAATGCAAAAGGTGTCAAGGTGGTTATGGAGAATGGTGTTGTTCATGTTGACATGATGATCAATATTAAATACGGATACAGCATTCCTAAAATATCTGAACAGGTTCAGTCGAAAGTTGAACAGCAGATAGAGACAATGACAGGACTTCATGTTTCAGAGGTAAATGTACGAATTGCAGGAGTTAGTCTGGGTAACGATTAGAGAAAGTTAGGAAATATATATTATGACAAGAAAAGAGACAAGAGAAAATTTATACATTATGTTGTTCCGTCTTGATTTTCATGATGGAGACGATCTTAAAGAACAGGCTGAAATGTATCTCGAAGATTTGGAGAATGCACCGGCTAAGATTAAGAAGGAACTTAGTGAGAAATTCAATAAAGTTATTGAACACTTAGATGAAATAGATTCATTGATAGAAGAAAAAGCAAAGGGTTGGACAGTAAATCGTATTGCAAAGGCTGAACTTACAGTTCTTCGTCTTGGTATATTTGAAATCCTTTATGTTGATGATGTGCCAAATAAGGTTGCAATAAATGAAGCTGTTGAGCTTGCAAAGGCATATGGTGGTGATAAGGGTGCAGGTTTTGTCAATGGAATACTTGCATCAGTAGTTCGTGAGATTCCGGAGGAAAAGTAAAAACTGATGGAAGAGGTTAGATCTGTTTCACAGGTAAATATGTATATAAAAAATCTGTTCCTTAGAGAATATGCTCTGAGCCGTATATCGGTAAAGGGTGAGATTTCCAATTGTAAATATCATTCATCAGGGCATATTTATTTTACGATAAAGGACAGAAGTTCACAGCTTCCATGTGTGATGTTTTCGTCAGCGAGAAGTGGTCTGCAGTTTGAACTTAAAGAGGGTCAGAGCGTTGTAGTGACAGGAAGCATCGGAGTGTATGAACGCGATGGAAAGTACCAGCTTTACGCCAGAAAGATTGTAAAAGAGGGCGCAGGCAGATTATATGAAGAATATGAGAAAATGAAAAAGCGCCTCTTAGCGGAGGGGCTTTTTGATGATGCCCGAAAAAAGCCTATTCCAGAGTATGCTGCAAAGATCGGTGTAGTAACAGCACAGACGGGGGCTGTTATACAGGATATATGCAATGTCAGCCACAGACGTAATCCTTATGTTCAGATATATCTTTATCCAGCGAAAGTTCAGGGTCAGGGTGCAGAACTTACTATCATAGAAGGTATAAAATATTTTGAAAAAACTGACGTTGACACTATCATAATAGGACGTGGTGGTGGTTCTATAGAAGATTTATGGGCATTTAATGAAGAAATCCTTGCAAGGGCTATTGCAGACTGCAAAAAACCGATAATATCAGCGGTAGGTCATGAAACTGATACGACAATAGCAGATTTTGTGGCAGATTTAAGAGCACCAACACCGTCTGCGGCAGCAGAACTGGCAGTATATTCTTATAGAGATGTAGAGATTGGTCTTAGAGAGGCAGCATACAATCTAAAAAGATATATGAAGAATACAATACAGATAAGTAAGATGCGCCTGCAGAATTATAAATCTGTCATTCAACATGCAAGCCCGGAAGATATGATAAGACAGAGGCGTCTTTATCTTGCTGACAGTCAGGACAAAATAAGTATGATTATGTCGCAAAAGCTTATGTCTGCAAGGCATCAGTTAGAGTTATATGCAGAAGAGATGAAGGGGCTTTCACCGCTTTATAAACTTTCAGGTGGCTATGCATATGTTTCTGACAAAGATGGCAACAATATTAAATCGGTAAAAGATGTAAATAAAGATCAGGAACTTGTACTTACAATGAGTGATGGAAGTGCAGATGTTACAGTTAAGAAAGTGCACCCGGAAGATGGAAAGTTATGTTGAAGAATACTGTTATACCGGGCTTGTTTTACAAAAGCAATCATGGAGGGATATTTTTATGGCAGCAAGGAAAATGACACTTGAACAGTCTTTTGAAGGTATAGATAATATAATAAATGAATTACAAAGCGGAGAACTTACTTTGGAGGAATCATTTAAAAAGTATGAAGAGGGTATGAAGCTTATAAAAAACTGTAATGATGCAATAGATAAGGTTGAAAAAAAACTTATAGTTATAGAGAATAAACAGGTTGAAGAGGTATAGATATGTCAGAACTGTTAAGAATGAAAAAAGAAGATTTTGATATAAATATAAAGGAAAAGACTGAATATATTGAAAATGTACTAAGTAAATATCTTCCTAAGGAATCTTCTTATCAAAAGACCATAATGGATGCAATGGAGTACAGTCTTATGGGAGGAGGAAAAAGACTTCGTCCCATGATGATATATGAGTCATATAAGCTTTTTGGCGGTGAAAATGATGCTGAAGTTACACCGTTTATGGCTGCAATGGAGATGATACATACATATTCTCTTGTACATGATGATCTGCCGGCTATGGACAATGATGAATACAGGCGTGGACGAAAGACTACACATGTAGTATATGGTGAGGATATGGCAATACTTGCAGGCGATGCTCTTCTCAATTATGCATATGAGGTTGCAGCAGATGCAGTATGTTCAATGGATAATGCAGCCAATGGTGCAAAAGCTCTTAAGATCCTTACAACAAAAGCCGGAATATACGGAATGGTTGGGGGACAGGTTGTTGATGTTGAAAAGACAGGAAGTCCGGTAAATAAAGATGAGTTGGAATTTATTTACAGACTCAAGACAGGTGCGCTTATCGAAGCATCTCTTATGATTGGGGCAGCACTTTCAGGAGCATCGGATGATATGATACAGCTTATGGAAAGGGCTGGAAGATGTGTTGGTATGGCATTTCAGATACAGGATGACATTCTCGATGTAACAAGTACAACTGAAGAACTTGGAAAGCCTGTACACAGTGATGAAGCCAATGATAAATACACATATGTAACAATTTTTGGAATGGATAAGGCTGTGAAAGCAGTAGAAGATTATTCAAAGCAGGCTCTTGATATACTTGCAGGAATGCCTGTTCAGAACAGCTATCTCAACACATTGATAGAGATGCTTATTAAGCGTAAGAAATAAGGAGAAAAGCCGTGGGACAATTACTAGATCAGATAAACCAGCCAAATGATATAAAAAAAATTGATCCAAAGGATTATAAAAAACTTGCAAAAGAGATAAGGCGTTTTCTTGTCAGAAAAATAAGCAGGACAGGTGGTCATTTATCGTCAAATCTTGGTGTAGTGGAACTTACTATGGCAATGCATCTGTGTTGTAATCTGCCGGATGACAAGATTGTATGGGATGTAGGTCATCAGAGTTATACGCATAAACTTTTGACAGGAAGAAAAGATGAATTTGACAGTTTGCGTAAGTATGGAGGAATGAGCGGCTTCCCAAAGCAGTCGGAAAGCAACTGCGATGCATTTGATACAGGGCACAGTTCTACTTCGATAAGTGTTGCTCTGGGACTTGCCAAAGCGCGTGAATTTAAAGAGGAAGACCGAAAGATATTTGCAGTTATTGGAGATGGTGCGTTGTCAGGAGGAATGGCATATGAAGCACTCAATAATGCTGCAAGGCTTAAATCAAATCTTATAATAGTTCTAAATGACAATCAGATGTCTATAGCAAAAAATGTGGGCGGTATGTCGAATTACCTTGGACAGATAAGAACCAATACTAATTATACAGGTCTTAAGGAAGATGTGGAAAATGCACTTAAGAAGATGCCGCACATTGGGGATAAACTGGCAAACAGTATACGTGGAGCAAAGGATATAGTTAAACGTATGCTTATACCGGGAATGCTCTTTGAAGATATGGGATTAACATATCTTGGACCTATAGATGGTCATGATGTTAAGCAGATGGTTTCTGCATTTGAAAATGCGGGAAAGCTTAAAAAGGCAGTTATCGTGCATGTATGTACACGCAAAGGAAAAGGTTATCCTCCGGCTGAAAACGATCCATCGTTATTTCATGGTGTTGACCCATTCAATATAAGTGATGGCATACTCAAATGTCCGGATAAAAAAGCTCCGACTTATACTGATATTTTCAGCAAAAAAATTATAGAGCTGGCAGATGATAATCCTCTTATTGCTGCGATATCGGCAGCTATGCCTTCGGGTACGGGTCTTACGGCTTTTTCAGAAAAATATCCTGACAGATTTTTCGATGTTGGAATTGCGGAAGAACATGCTGTTACATTTGCAGCAGGCATGGCAGCAGGCGGAATCAGACCTGTGGTGGCACTTTATTCTACTTTTTTACAGCGTGCATATGACCAGATTATGCATGATGTCTGTATAGGAAAACAGCCTGTTATATTTGCCATAGACAGAGCCGGGCTTGTTGGAAGTGATGGTGAAACACATCAGGGAATCTTTGATATAGCTTTTCTTAGAACCATGCCGGGAATGACGATAATGGCTCCTAAAAATTCACTAGAGCTTGAACGGATGTTTGACTATGCATTTAAGGTGAATGGACCTGTAGCTATAAGATATCCAAGAGGCAGGGCTTATACAGGGCTTGAAGAGTTTGATAAAGAGATAGACAGTGCAGAGAGTGAATGGATAGCAAGAGAAAAGGGCATAGCTGTAATCGCTGTGGGAAGTATGGTTAAGACTGCAGTTGAAGTAAAGGATATACTTAGCCGGAAAGGAATAGATATATCGGTTATCAATGCGAGGTTTATTAAACCGCTTGATACAGGTATTCTTCATGATATATCATTGGAACACGATATGGTTGTTACACTTGAAGAAGGTATCGTTTCAGGTGGATTTGGAGAGGCTGTTACGGAGTGGTACAGCAGCAATGGATATTCGGTAAGTGTACGAAATATAGGACTGCCGGATAAATTTATCGAGCATGGTTCTGTAGATATATTGATGGAAAAGTATGGTTTAAGCGCAGAAAAAATATCAGAACAGATTATACGATGGAGGCAGAATGAAAGAGCATAAGAAAAAAGAACGTCTGGATGTACTTCTTGTAAAACGTGGTCTTGCAGAATCAAGAGAGAAGGCAAAGGCGATTATAATGACTGGCAATGTATTTGTCAAAAATCAGCGGGAAGACAAAGCAGGCAGTACATTTGAAGAAGATGTACAGATAGAAGTTAAGGGTGCTGCCATGAAATATGTGAGCCGTGGCGGTTATAAGCTTGAGAAGGCTATAGATCTGTGGCAGGTGCCACTTGATGGAAAGATATGTATGGATGTAGGTTCGTCTACAGGTGGATTTACAGACTGTATGCTTCAGAATGGTGCAGTTAAGGTGTATGCAATAGATGTTGGAACCAATCAGCTTGCATGGAAACTGCGTCAGGATGAAAGAGTTGTATCGATGGAAAAGACCAACATAAGATATGTAACACATGAAGATGTTGCGGATGAAGTACAGTTTTCATCAATTGATGTGGCATTTATTTCACTTACCAAGGTACTTGTACCTGTGCGTAATCTTTTGGCGCATGACGGAAGGGTAGTATGTCTTATCAAGCCGCAGTTTGAAGCAGGTCGTGAGAAAGTTGGCAAAAAAGGTGTTGTACGTGATATAAAAGTACATGAAGAGGTTGTGTGCAATATAATGACATATGCACTTGCTATAGGATTTAAAATACTTGAGCTTAGCTTTTCGCCTATTAAGGGACCTGAAGGAAATATAGAATATCTTCTTTATATAGAAAAAAACACAGATTCGACAGATGTAGAAAATGTGGCTGATGAAGATGCGATCAGGAAGGCAGGACAGATATTTGATGAACAATATAAGGAGCTTGTCAAAAAGATAGTGGCAGATGCCCATGGAGAATTAGATAAATAAGATTAACGCAGGGTGTCAAAGGCAACTTTTTGACACCTTAATCATAAAAAATATTTGCGAGCGAAGGAGGTATGCCGGTTTATTATGAAAAAATTCTGCATAATTACCAATAGCGATAAAAATACCAATTATAATATTGCTCATCATATTGTTAAAAGTCTTGAAGATAAAGAGTGTACCTGTGTTATATTGGAAAATAAAATGACGGAATCATGTGGCATACGACACTTTACAGATGTATCAAAGATACCTGATGATGCGGAATGTGCGATAGTGCTTGGCGGAGATGGAACTATGATACAGGCTGCCATCGATCTTGTACATAGTAAACTGCCTATAATGGGAGTAAATACGGGTAATCTTGGTTTTCTTACAGAAGTAGAATGTGGGGATATTGATGCAGCTCTTACAAGGCTTGTAGTTGATGACTATACTATCGAGAACCGTATAATGTTAAAAGAGGTATCGTATTTTAAACAGCCTGACAGTAAATCGTCCTGTTATGCATTGAATGATATAGTTATAAGCAAAAGAGGAAGTGGAAGACTTATAACTGTCAGAGTGTTTTTGGATGATGAGCTTGCTGATGTATACAGGGCAGATGGACTTATAATATCAACACCAACAGGCTCTACCGGGTACAATTTATCGGCAGGCGGTCCGGTTATGGTGCCGCATTTAAGAGCAATGGTTGTGACTCCTATATGTCCTCATTCTCTCAATAAGAGAAGTCTTGTGGTTGATGCGGGAGACAGGATTACACTTGAAATTGGTCAGACAAAAGATATAGGAGAGGATCTTGCAATGGTTCTTGCCGATGGAAGAGTAGTCGGGGAGTTGTCAACAGGTGATAAGCTCGTTCTAGAGGTGCCACATGCCACGACAAAACTTATTAAGTTGTCAGATATAGGCTTTTACGAGCGAATGAGAGAGAAACTCAACGGTGACTAGTGCATTGGCACTTTGATATCCGGGTTTCGGAATGGAGCAGACTATGAAGATGGAAAGACGTTCTAAGATAATAGAACTAATTGGCAAATATCAGATAGAGACACAGGAAGAACTTGGAGAACGCCTTGAGGAAGCCGGATTTCCGGTCACTCAGGCAACTATATCAAGAGATATAAGAGAATTGAAGTTAACTAAGGTATCAGTAGACGGAGTTCATCAGAAATACACACTCTTACAGGAAAAAGAAACGAACCTTTATCACAAATATGTAAGAGTTTTGCAGGACGGTTTTTTGTGGATGGATCAGGCTGAAAATATACTTGTTATAAAAACTATATCCGGTATGGCAATGGCTATAGCAGCAGCGATAGACAATCTTGAAGTTCCGGGAGTAGTAGGAACTATAGCAGGAGATGATACGCTTATGTGTGCAATACATTCTGTTGGTGAAGTTCCGGATGTTATGCAGAGAATTGACAGACTTCTAAAAGAAGAGTAGTCAGTTATTATGAAGCATTATGCTTTGCATTGCTAAATAATTTAAATAATTGGCAGATGCAGGTATTTAAAAAATTTACTAAGGAAAAGGAGGCAGAAGATGAAAATATTAAAAAGAAAGAATATTGTGCTTTGCATAATAATAAGCATGATAATAAGTGCATTGCCGGATGCTAATACAGGGAAAGCATCGGCAGCAGGGAGGTCAGAATCTATTAAAGAGGTAAAAGTGCAGAATGATATAAATGATGCGATTGATTCTTTGGACGAAGGGGATTTAGAAGACTCTTCACCAGAGAACCTGGCAGAACCGGCTCAGACAGCAGAACCAACATCGGAGCCAACGGATGAACCAACATCAGAGCCAACATTGGAACCGACAACAGAACCGACAGTTGAGCCTACTATAACACCAACGCCGGAACCAACAGCTAAGCCAATAAATGTTGGAAAGATTAAGAAGATCTATACAACATCTATGGGAAAAAAGAAGGTTAAGCTTACATGGACAAAGGCAAAAAATGCATCATATTATGAGGTGTATAGAAAAGGAAATAAAAAAGGATCATCATATAAGAAAATCAAGGAAGTATCAAAGCGTACATATACTGATAAGAAAATAAAGTTTAATAAAAGTTATAAATATAAGGTTGTTCCAAAAGCAAAGGATAAGAATGGGAAAATTTATACAGGTGATGAAGCGACAATTACATTTGAAAATAAGACATTTGTATCAACATCTCATAAAAAATATTCTTATAATGAAATGTCATCTGATATAAAATCTCTTACACGAAAATACCATGGTATTGTGGATTATAAGGTGATTGGAAAAACAGCGGACAATAGAAATATATATGATGTTATATTGGGGAATTCGGATGCAAAAAAGACACTTCTTGTAGTTTCAACACTTCATGCAAGAGAGTATATGGCATCACTTCTTTGTATGGATCAGATAGAATATTATCTTGAAAAATACAACGGAAAGATAAAGGGAAAGAGTGTCAAAAAACTTCTTGATAAGATATGTATACATTATATTCCGATGGGAAATCCGGATGGAGTTACCATATCCCAGTATGGAATTAAGAAGATCAGAAGTGCAAAACTTAGAAAAAGATTATACAGGATCAGCAGGGGAAGTACCTCACAGTGGAAAGCAAATGCAAGAGGTGTGGATCTAAATAGAAATTATCCTGTCAAATTTAAGGTGATGGGATCGCCTTCTGGCAGTGGATATACAGGAAAAAAAGGTGGTTCAGAAAATGAAACGAAAGCGGTCATAAAGCTGCTTAAGGATTTAAAGAAGAATCATGGACTAAAAGGTGTTGTAAATTATCACGCAATGGGATCTATAGTATTTGGCTCATGCAATAAGGGTGGCGCAGTTAAGAAAAATACGACAAGGATGTATAGGCTTGCAAGAGGAATAACAGGCTATAGCAGTTCAGCATCATATGGTGGAACAAGTGTCGGAAATCTTCGTGAGTACATTGTATATAAACTAAATATACCAAGTATCACATTGGAGATTGGACGTATTCCATGCCCTGGTCCGATTAGTGAATATGGAAGCATATGGAGCCGGAATAAAGAGGTTGTATTTAGAGAGGCAGATCTTTTTGATTGATTGTAATAGTTTGACCATGAATAAATTTCGCTGTCCTATATCAGGCTAATACAGCCTATTTGTAGATTTATTGAAAAATAAAACGCCACAGAATTTAACGATTTTATCGTATTTTCTG